>NZ_JBEZKJ010000032.1:0-84360 GCF_040651675.1 Streptomyces sp. NPDC048415
GTTCGACACCGCCGCGGAGTTCTCAGGGGCGCCCGCGGGCGCCGGGGGCTCGTCGCCGCGGATGAGCGCCGCGGCGGCCGCCGCGTCGTCCACGGCCCGCAGCGCGGACGTGAACTCGGCGTTCATCAGCTGCCGGGCGAGCGACGACAGGATCGTGAGGTGGGCGTCGTCCGCGCCCGCCGGTGCGGCGATCAGGAAGATCAGGTCGGCGGGCCCGTCCGGCGCGCCGAAGTCGATCCCGGCCCCGCTGCGGCCGAAGGCGAGCGTCGGCTCGGTGACGTGAACGCTCCGGCAGTGCGGGATGCCGATACCGCCGTCGAGGCCGGTCGGCATCTGGGCCTCGCGGGCGGCCACGTCGGCGAGGAAGCCGTCGAGGTCGGTCACCCGGCCCAGGGTGACCATGCGCTCGGCGAGGGCGCGCGCCGCCGCCTCTTTGGTATCGGCGGACAGGTCGAGGTCGACCAGGTCCGCGGTGATCATCTCGCTCATCGCGGGCTCCTTCGCACGCGTATCGCCCGGGGGGAGTGGTGGGCGGGGGTGGGGACGGGGGTGTTGCGCTCAGAGGGGACAGAGGTGAAAGGGGTGAGGTGCGGGCAAGAGACGGGGCCGGGGAAACCTCGCCTCCCTCGGGGGAGCCATCCGCATTCCCCGCGGGCCAGCGGCTCGCGCACCCCGTACCGAACCGAACCGTTGCTCATGACACCGGCTCCGTCAGTACGAAGTCCAGCGGGATCTGCGACGTGACCATCACGGCGGAGCGCTCGAGGTCGGAGGGACCCGGCATCACGCTGCCGGGGAGCTGGACGGCCGCGGCGCCGTGGGCGACGGCGGAGGCGAGGGCTTCGGGACCGCTGCCGCCGGCGATCAGGAAGCCGGCGAGGGAGGAGTCGCCGGCGCCGACGTTGCTGCGTACGGTGTCCACTCGCGCGCTGCCGAACCAGACGCCCGCGCCGTCCACGAGCAACTGCCCGTCCGCGCCCAGGCTCGCGAGCACGGCGTGTGCGCCCAGCTCGCGCAACTCCTCGGCCGCCTTCACCGCGTCGCCCACCGTGGCGAGGGGGCGCCCGACGGCTTCCGCGAGCTCCTCGGCGTTGGGCTTCACCACGTCGGGCCGCTCGCGCAGCGCCGCGAGCAGCGCGGGGCCGGAGGTGTCCAGCGCGATCCGGGCGCCCGCCGCGTGCGCCCGCGCGACGAGATCGGCGTACCAGTCCGGACCGAGCCCGCGCGGCAGGCTGCCGCAGCAGGTGATCCAGTCGGTGTCACCTGAGCGGTACTGCCGACGGACGGTCTCCAGCAGGAGTTCGGCCTCGGTGGCGGAGAGTTCGGGGCCGGGCGCGTTGATCTTCGTCAGGGTGCCGTCGGGTTCGGCGACGGAGATGTTCGAGCGGGTGGCTCCGGCGATCGGGACCGGGGCGACCTCGATGCCCTGCGCGTCGAGCAGGTCGGCGACGAGTGCGCCGGGCGCACCACCCAGGGGCAGGACGGCCACCGTGCGCTGCCCGGCGGCCGCGACGGCGCGCGAGACGTTCACGCCTTTGCCACCCGGGTCCATGCGTTCGCCGGTGGCCCGGATGACCTCGCCGCGGTCGAGCGACGGGACCTCATACGTACGGTCGAGGGACGGGTTGGGGGTGACGGTGAGGATCATGCGCACTCGTTTCTCAACACACAGCACTTCCGTGCCGGGTTCTATACACACAGCACTTCGGTGCCGCCGCGCTCGATGGCGGTGGCGTCTTCGGGGCTCAGCCCGCGGTCGGTGATCAGCAGGTCCACATCGCTCAGGTCGCCGAAGCGGGCGAAGTGCTCCTGACCGTTCTTGGAGGAGTCGGCGAGCAGCACCACCCGGCGAGCGGCGTGCAGGGCCGCGCGCTTGACGGCGGCCTCGGCGAGGTCGGGGGTGGTCAGCCCGTACGAGGGGGAGAATCCGTTGGCCGCGACGAACAGCACATCGGCGCGGATCTCGCTGTAGGCACGCAGCGCCCAGGCGTCCACGGCGGCGCGCGTCCGGTGTCGCACGCGCCCCCCGACGAGATGGAGCTGGATGCCCGGGTGGTCCGCGAGGCGGGCCGCGATCGGCAGGCTGTGGGTGACGACGGTGAGCGTCGCCTCCAGTGGGAGAGCTCCGGCGAGCCGGGAGATCGTCGATCCGGCGTCCAGGATCACCGTGCCGTCACTGGGCAGTTCGGCCACGGCGGCCTGGGCGATGCGGTCCTTCTGGTCGGCCGCGGTGGACTCGCGCTCGGCGAGGTCGGGCTCGAAGTCCAGGCGCCCGGCCGGTATCGCACCACCGTGCACACGGCGTACGAGACCCGCGCGGTCCAGGGTCTTCAGGTCCCGGCGGATGGTCTCCGCGGTGACCTGGAACTCGTCAGCCAGTGACAGCACGTCCACCCGGCCGCCGTCACGGGCGAGCCGGAGGATCTCCTGCTGCCGCTCCGGTGCGTACATGTCCGTTCGCCTCCGACTGATGCCCGAACCTGTGGTTTCCCTAGGACACTACGCCCGGATTTCCGGAAAGTAAACAGGTTCGGGCTTGATTCGGGCATGAACGGACTTCAGGCCGGGCGCTGGGCGCGCGAAGGAGGCCGGCACACCCCTCAGATGCCAGGCAGCGCAAAGGGGCCCGGCACCTCAGGTGCCAGGCCCCTTGCCACCGCGTCGGCTCAGCCCACGAGCTCGGACTCCTTCGCCACCCCGGTCTCGGCCGCGACCTCGACCTCCCCCTCGGAAGCCCCCTCCACATGCTGTGCCGGCCGCTTCGGCAGCGCGAACATCAGCAGGAAGATGACCACCATCACCGCCGCCACCCACCACAGCGTGTGCTGGAAGGCGTTCACGAACGCCGGGCCCAGCTGGGCGGTACGCAGGCCGTCGCTGATCTCGCCGAAGAAGAGGACCGAGACCAGTCCGAGCCCCAGGGCGTTGCCCATCTGCTGCACGGTGTTGATCAGCCCGGAGGCCGAACCCGAGTGCTCGCGCGGGACCTCCGACAGCACCGCGTCCGTCAGCGGGGCCACGATGAATCCCATACCGGCGCCCATGACCACCAGCGGAAGCGCCATCTGCCAGGAGGCGATGGACATCCCGTACCGGTCGGACTCCCAGATGTAGAGCAGCACGCCGAGCGCCATGATCAGGGCGCCCGCCTGCAGCACCTTGCGCCCGAACCGCGGGACCAGCAGCTGCACCGACATGCCCGCCGCCGCGGACACCGCGATCGAGAACGGCACCCCGGTCAGCCCCGCCCGCAGCGGCCTCCACCCCAGCCCGACCTGCATGTACAGCGTCCAGACCAGGAAGAAGATGCCGAGCGCGACACCGAAGACGGTCTGTACGGCGATGCCCGCCGCGAAGCTCTTCACCTTGAACAGCGACAGCTCGACCAGCGGCGAACCGTCCCGCGCCGTCTTGCGCCTCTCGTACGCGACCAGCGCCCCGAAGACGACGAGGGCTCCGGCCATCGACGCGTACCCCCACAGCGGCCAGCCCAGTTCCCGGCCGCGGGTCAGCGGGTAGAGCAGCATCAGCAGGCCGAGGGTGACGAGGGTGACGCCGACGAGGTCGAGCTTGAGGGCCTTCGGCGCCTTGGACTCGCTGATGAACTGTCGGCCCAGGATCAGCGCGGCCACGCCCACCGGCAGGTTGATGAGGAAGATCGGCCGCCATTCCAGGCCGAACAGGTTCCACTCGGTGAGCAGTGCGCCGAGCAGTGGACCGGAGACGGCCCCGAGGCCGATGATCGCGCCGAACAGACCGAAGACCTTGCCCCGCTCGTGCGCCGGGAAGGTGGCGTGCACGATCGACAGCACCTGCGGCACCATCATCGCGGCCATCCCGCCCTGCAGGATGCGCGAGGCGACGAGCATCTCCGGGTTCGCGGCGAAGCCGCACAGCGCGGAGGCGATCGTGAAGCCGCCTATGCCCAAGAGGAAGAGCCGCTTGCGGCCGTGGATGTCGCCGAGCCGTCCGCCCGTGATGAGTCCGGCGGCGAAGGCCAGCGCGTAGCCCGCCGTAATCCACTGGATCTGGCTGAACGAGGCGCCCGCGTCCCGCTGGATCGACGGGATCGCGATGTTGACGATCGTGACGTCGACCAGGTCCATGAAGGCCGCGGTCATCACGATGGCGAGGGCGAACCAGCGCCGCCTGTCGGCCACGACGGCCGCGGCCGGGTCGCCGTCCGGGATGCTGAGAGGGGTCTCGGTGGAGGTCATGAAATAAAGGTAGGCCGTCATTAGGTCAGTTCATGTCCTAGATCTGCGGCACTCTGGAAAACATGACGACGGATACGCCGGCCCGGCTCCTCCAGCTCCTCTCCCTACTGCAGACCCCCCGCGAATGGCCGGGCGGCGAGCTCTCCGAGCGGCTCGGGGTGTCCCGTCGTACCGTCCGCCGGGACATCGACCGGCTCCGGGAACTGGGTTATCCGGTGCAGGCGACCAAGGGGGCCGACGGCGGGTACCGGCTGGTGGCGGGGAAGGCGATGCCGCCGCTCGTGCTCGACGACGAGGAGGCCGTGGCGATCGCGGTGGGGCTGCGGGCCGGCGCAGGGCACGCTCTCGAAGGCGTGGACGAGGCCTCCGTACGGGCTCTTGCGAAGCTGGAGCAGGTGCTGCCGTCCCGGCTGCGGCACCGGGTGTCCACGTTGCAGGCCGCGACCACGCCGCTGACCAGCGGGGACGGGGCGAGCATCGCACCCGAGACACTGACCGTGATGGCGTCGAGCGTGGCGGGGCGGGAGCGGCTGCGGTTCGCGTACCGCTCGGGTGACGGGACGCCGTCGCGGCGGCTGACCGAGCCGTACCGGCTTGTCTCCACCGGCCGTCGCTGGTACCTCGTCGCATACGACCTCGACCGCGAGGACTGGCGTACGTTCCGCGTCGACCGGGTCTCCGAACCTTCCGCCACGGGCGCCCGGTTCACTCCTCGCGAGCTGCCGACGGGGAACGCCGCCGAGTACTTGCGGCAGTCGATGTACCGGCGCCAGGAGACGTACGAGTTCGACGTCACCTTCGCCGCGCCCGCCGCGTTCGTCGCGGCGCGGCTGCCCGCCTGGCTCGGGGCGCTCGAGCCGATCGACGAGCACAGCTGCCGGCTGCGCTCCTCCGCCGGCGACTCGGTGGAGTGGCTGGCGGTGCGGATCGCGATGGTCGACTGCGAGTTCGTGGTGCGGGAGCCGGTGGAGCTGGTGCGGTTCGTACGGGACTTGGGTGGGCGCCTCACGCGAGCGGGGGGTGGCTCTACGGACGTCGACTTCGCCGCGCCGTGAGTCGGACTCGCAGGTCCGTCCGTAACTTGCCTGCGCTGTCCGGAATTTCATCGCCGGGGCCGCCTTCCACGGCGCCCCGGACGGTCGTTGCTCAGTCGGCCCCCCACGGGAAGTCACGAAGGGCCGCGAGATTGCGTACCGCGAGCGCGACGGGGCCATCCGGACCGCCCGCCGCGTCGTCCCCGGCCGCCCAGACCTCCACCGCGACACGGACGGCCGCACTGGCCACGGCGGCACTGAGACGGAGGTCGGGGGAAGGGGCCGGGGAAGGGGATGCCGGCGAGCCGGAGGTGGCTTTCGACGCTTGCCCGGCGGGGGCTTGCCCGGCGGACGCTTGCCCGGCGGACGCTTGCCCGGCGGGGGCTTGCCCGACGGGACCTTGCCCGGCGGAACCTTGGCCGACGGAGCCTTGCCCGGCGGAAGCCGCCGCCTGCCCGGTGGGCGCCTGCGCAGCCGTCGCCTGCCCAGCCTTCGCCTCCCCAGCACCCGGCGAGACCCTCGCCGCCAGTACCCCCGCCAGCGTCCGCTCCGCCGTCTGGCAGGCCTCGCCCCATACCCGTAGGAGGGCAGGGTTGCTCTCGGCCAGGCGGAGGAGGGAGCGGACCCAGTCCAGGGACTCGTGCCTGACGCCGACGCCCGGGGTCAGGGTGGAGACGATCGCGTGACGCAGGGCGTCGGGGACCGGCAGTTGGGGTGGGGCGTCGCGGACGGCCTCGGCCCACTTCTGGACACCGGCCACGAAGAGGGGGCCGAGCGCCTCCTCCTTGCTCGCGAAGTACCGGTAGAAGGTGCGCGGCGCGACCCCGGCAGCCCGGGCGATGTCCTCGGCGCGGGTGCCCCGCAGACCGTGTCGCATGAACAGCCCCGCCGCGGCCCGGGCGATGTCCATACGGGTCTCCGACTTGCGCCGCTCAATGAGCGAGGGGCCACCGACGGCCGCACGCCCCGCATCGGCTGAAGCCGACCCCCCGCGACCTGCGGAAGCCGAGGCGGCCCGCCGTGCGGAAGCCGCGACCGCCCGACCCGCGGAAGCCGAGGCCCCCCGCCCGCCGGTGCCCACAGCCCTCACATCCACGGAGTCCGCAGCCGACCGGCCCTCGGCACCCGGTGCCCTCTCGTCACCGGACGCGGTCGCCCCACGGCCGCCGGAACCCGGCGCGCGGCCGCCACCGGTCGTCGCGCTCCGGCCGTCAGGGGCCGTCGCCCGCCGGGGGGAACCGGTCGCCGCCCCCTCGGCGGAGCCGCGCCCCACGCGTTCGGTACCCGTCACGGACGGCAGGTTATGCCTCTGTGGCAGAATCTGCCATTCGGGTCACCCCGGGGTTCAGGTTCGGGGTGGCCCGCCCACGACCTGCCCGGAGACGGCGCCGCGGTCCCTCCGGCCAGAGCACCCCGAGGACAAAATGGAGCCGAGCCCCGGCGCCAGGGGGGGGAAGGCGCCGAAGCTCGGCTCTCGAAGAGTCCCGGCGCGGGGGGGGGATGCGTCGGGACTCAGTTCTGGGGGCGAAGGATACGCCCGGGACGGAACCCTGAACCCTGGGCCCTGAAGTTTTGTTCCCAGAGCCCAGCAGGTTGAAGCGGCTTTACATGGCCATGTCTGGTCGACTTGCGGCCAACGTGACGCACGCGTCCGTCCGGGATACGAACCGACACGGACCCACGTGCGTACGGTGTCAGATCACGAGCCCTACGCCGCCGCGTCGAACCCCGTGTCGCGCGCCAACTTCTTCAGCTCGAGCAGCGCGTGCTTCTCGATCTGGCGAATACGCTCACGCGTGAGGCCGTGCTCCTTGCCGACCTCGGTGAGTGTGCGCTCCCGGCCGTCCTCGATGCCGTACCGCATCTTGATGATGGACGCCGTGCGCTGGTCGAGGCGGCCGATCAGGTCGTCGAGCTCCTCGCTGCGCAGCAGGGTCATCACCGACTGCTCGGGGGAGACCGCCGAGGTGTCCTCGAGCAGGTCGCCGAACTGGGTCTCGCCCTCGTCGTCCACCGGCATGTTCAGCGAGACCGGGTCGCGGGCCCAGTCCAGGACGTCACCTACGCGCTCCGGCGTCGAACCGAGCTCGGCGGCGATCTCCGCGTGCTCCGGCTCCCGCCCGTGCTCGCGGTTGAACTCGCGCTGCACGCGCCGGATCCGGCCCAGCTCCTCGACCAGGTGGACGGGGAGGCGGATCGTGCGCGACTGGTCGGCGATGGAGCGGGTGATGGCCTGGCGGATCCACCACGTCGCATACGTCGAGAACTTGAAGCCCTTGCGGTAGTCGAACTTCTCGACGGCGCGGACCAGACCCGCGTTGCCCTCCTGGATCAGGTCGAGCAGGGGCAGACCACTGCGCGGATAGCGCCGGGCGACGGCGACGACCAGCCGGAGGTTCGAGCGGATGAAGATGTCCTTCGCGCGCTCGCTGTCGGCGACCAGCGCCTCGAGTTCGTCGCGGGTGACATCCGCCCTGGCCTCCTCCTCACCGTCGAGGATCTGCCGCGCGAAGACACCGGCCTCGATCATCTGGGAAAGCTCGACTTCCTTGGCGGCGTCGAGCAGTGGCGTACGCGCGATCTCGTCGAGGTACATGCCGACCAGGTCGCGGTCGGCGATCTCGCCGCCTACGGCGCGAACACTGCGTGCCGCGTCGGTGGTCCCGCCGGTGGCGGACTTACGACGGGCGACGGCACGGGTTGCCATGCGTGCTCCCTTGCGATGGTGGGCTTGCGGGTCGGTCCCGGACACTGGGCCTCACCCTCCCGGGTGCCCTGCATCCGAAGGAAACAACGACTGGAATCCGGACAGAATTCCCGACCCGCCCCTCGATTTTTCTGATCATGCAGTACCCTGTGCCGCCACATGGGAGGCAGGATGCGGTCGGAACGTACAGAGGTGCAGGTCAGACCGGGAGTCGAGAGTGACCTCGGCGCCCTCACAGACATCTACAACCACTATGTGCGCGAGACGCCCATCACCTTTGACACCGCCGTCTTCACGCCGGAAGAGCGCCGCTCGTGGCTGCTCTCCCACCCTGAAGACGGACCGCACCGCCTGATGGTTGCCACGGACGCGGACTCACAGGGGATTCTTGGGTACGCCACATCCAGCGCCTTTCGCCCCAAGCCCGCGTACGCGACCTCTGTCGAGGTGACCGTCTACGTCGCCCCAGATACCGGTGGTCGCGGCATCGGCACCCTTCTCTACCAGGCCCTCTTCGAGGCCCTGGCCAGCGAGGACCTGCACCGGGCGTACGCGGGCATCGCGCAACCCAACGAGGCGTCCGTGCGGCTGCATGAACGCCTCGGGTTCCGGCACATCGGCACCTATCGGGAGGTGGGCCGCAAGTTCGGGCGGTACTGGGATGTGGCCTGGTACGAGAAGGAGCTCACTTAAGGCCTGTCAGGGCAGGTCAGCCGAACTGCACCGACCGCTTCGCCATCCCCATCCAGAACCCGTCGATCACGGACTTCTGGCCGTCCAGTTCACCGGCCGCGTCCGCCGCACCCATGGTCACGAAGAGGGGGGCGAAGTGCTCGGTGCGCGGGTGGGCGAGGCGACCGGCCGGGGACTTGCTCTCGAAGTCGAGCAGCGCGTCCACGTCGCCGGAGTCCAGGGCGCGGTGGCCCCAGTCGTCGAACTCGCTCGACCAGGACGGGACTCCCCCGCCGGTGTGCCGCAGGGCCGCGAGGTTGTGGGTGAAGAAGCCGGAGCCGACGATCAGGACGCCCTCGTCGCGCAGCGGGGCCAGCTTGCGGCCGATCTCGAAGAGGCGGACCGGGTCGAGGGTCGGCATGGAGATCTGCAGGACCGGGATGTCGGCCTCGGGGAACATCTCGACGAGCGGAACGTACGCACCGTGGTCGAGCCCGCGGTCCGGGATGTCCTGCACCGGCATGCCGGGCGCGCGCAGCAGCTTGCGTACGGACTCGGCGAGCCGGGGGGCGCCGGGGGCCGCGTACGTGACCTGATAGTAGTGCTCGGGAAAGCCCCAGAAGTCGTACACGAGGGGGACGGTCTCGATCGCGCCGAGGGCGAGCGGGGCCTCTTCCCAGTGGGCGGAGACCATGAGGACGGCCTTGGGGCGCGGCAGGTCGGCGGACCAGGCGGCGAGCTGGCCGGGCCAGATGGGATCGTCGGCGAGCGGCGGGGCGCCATGGCTGAGGTAGAGGGCGGGCATGCGCGGGAGCACGGGACGCTCCTCGGTGGCGGCGGACATGGCGGCTCCCTCCGGACAGTTCCATCGTATGGCCCAAAACTAAATACTTGAAGTCTCAAGCTCTAGTCTGGTGCGCCACCTTACGCCGGGTTTGTTTAATTTTCAAGAAGGGGCTCGTACAGTGGAGTACATGAACACGGCATCCGCTCAAGAGCCGCGCTGGCTCACCGACGAGGAACAGCGCATCTGGCGTGCCTACATGCACGCCACCACCCTCCTCGAGGACCATCTCGACCGTCAGCTCCAGCGTGATGCGGGCATGCCGCACATCTACTACGGGCTGCTCGTGCAGCTCGCCGAGGCGCCGCGCAGACGGCTGCGGATGACCGAACTGGCGATGAACGCGAAGATCACCCGCTCCCGGCTCTCGCACGCCATCGCCCGTCTGGAGAAGAACGGCTGGGTGCGGCGCGAGGACTGCTCCTCCGACAAGCGGGGACAGTTCGCCGTCCTCACGGACGACGGCTACGAGGTGCTGCGCCGCACCGCGCCGGGCCATGTGACCGCCGTACGCCAGGCCGTGTTCGAGCGGCTCAGCGCGGACCAGCAGAAGGCCCTCGGCGAGGCCATGCGGATCGTCGCCGAGGGGCTCCAGCCGAAGGACGCGGGCGCGGATCTGCCCTGGCTCCGCTGAGCTCGGAAACCGTGCTCGGAACCAGGGCAGATCCTGGGAGTCGTACGTACGAGGCGTCCCCACCCCTCGTACGTACGCGAAGTACCCGCAGGGGTACGGGTGATCAGTGGGCGATCACCGGCACCATCACCTCGTCCTCGACGCCCTCGCCCGCCTCCGCACCGGAGGCCGAGGCCGAAGCGATGTCCGGGCGGCCGGTGTTGATGAGGGTGAAGGCGATCCCGGCGGCGACCACGAGGATGCCGACGGCGAACCAGATCGCGTTGGTGTAGCCGTGCACCATGCCCTGCAGCTGGACCATCTGCTGCTGCGGCTTGGAGGCGGCGCCGGCGATGTGGTCCTTGACGTACGAGGTGGTCGCCGAGAGGGCGATCGTGTTCAGCAGCGCCGTACCGATCGCGCCGCCGACCTGCTGCGAGGTGTTGACCATCGCGGAGGCGACACCGGCGTCACGCGGCTGGATGCCGTGCGTGGCCAGGGACATCGCGGGCATGAACGCCGTACCCATGCCGAGGCCGAGCAGCACCATCGCCGGCAGCACCAGGGAGGCGTACGACGAACCGATCTCCAGCTGGGCCAGCAGCAGCATGCCGAGCGCGGCGACCAGGAAGCCGGGGCCCATCAGCAGCCGCGGCGCCACCCGGGTCATCAGGCGGGCGCCGATCTGGGTGGAGCCCGTGATCATGCCCGCGATCATCGGCAGGAAGGCGAAGCCGGTCGAGATCGGCGAGTAGCCCTTCACGATCTGCAGGTAGTAGGTCAGGAAGAGGAATGTGCCGAACATCGCGATGATCGCGAGGCCGAGGGAGAGGTAGACGCCGCCGCGGTTGCGGTCGGTGATCACCCGCAGGGGCAGCAGCGGGGCCTTGACCTTGGACTCGGTGAAGACGAACCCGGCCAGCAGGAGCGCGGAAGCGACGAACAGGCCGACCGTCGTGGAGTCGCCCCAGCCGTCGGTCTCGGCGCGGGTGAAGCCGTAGACGAGGGAGACCAGACCGAGGGTGGACAGGACGACACCGGGGATGTCGAGCGGCGAGCGGTTGCGGCCGCCCTCCGGCTCACGAATGACGAAGTACGCGCCCGCGGCCGCGACGATCGCGAACGGGATGTTGACGAAGAACGTCCAGCGCCAGTCCATGTACTCGGTGAGCACACCGCCGAGTATGAAGCCGACGGCGCCACCGCCACCGGCGATCGCGCCGTAGATGCCGAAGGCCTTGGCGCGCTCCTTGGCGTCCGTGAACATCACGGAGAGCAGGGACAGCGCGGCGGGCGCGAGCAGCGCGCCGAACACGCCCTGGAGGGCGCGGGCGCCGAACATCATCGCCTCGTTGGTGGCGGCGCCGCCGAGCGCGGAGGCCGCGGCGAATCCGGTCAGGCCGACGACGAAGGCACGCTTGCGGCCCCACAGGTCGGCGATCCGTCCGCCGAAGAGCAGCAGACCACCGAAGGCGAGGGCGTAGGCCGTGATGACCCACTGCTTGTTGCCGTCCGAAATACCCAGGTCTTGCTGGGCCGAGGGCAGGGCGATGTTCACGATGGTCGCGTCGAGGACGACCATCAGCTGAGCGAGCGCGATGAAGACGAGCGCTTTCCAGCGGTTGGCGTGTGCGTCGGGAATTGCCTTTGCGATTCCTGTTTCAGACATGGGGGTACCCACTCCGGGACTTCGTAGCGAAAAAAGGTGAAGAGTAAGGAACGGCTCGTCCTCGGCGACGGCCGGAAGCTTTGTACGACTGCTGAGTGACGGAAGTCGTGCACGACTACTGGCGGAAGTCGCGTACGACTACTGACTGGTGGGAAGTCGTATGCGACTACTGACTGGTGGGAAGTCGTGCGCGACTACTGACTGGTGAGAAGTCGTGCGCGACTACTGACTGGTGGGAAGTCGTGTACGACTACTGACTGGCGCCGTGCTGTGAACTAATCGGTCACGGCGGCGAATTCATGGATCACGCTCGTCGCAGATCCTCCACGGTGGCGGCCACTCCGGGCAGTTCGGAGCGGGCCGGGGCCCGCATGCCGTCCAGGAACAGCTGCAGATGACGGTGTACGAAGCGGTCGATGCCCTGGCACGCGGTACCGGGCAGCGGCCTGGTGAGCTGGCTGACGGCAATCATCAGATCGCCGAACTCGACATCGGGGCGCAGCTGTCCGGCCTCGCGGGCACGGGCCATCAGCTGCTCGATCAGGTCGGTGATCCGCTCGCGGGCCGCGAGCAGATCGGGGTGGTTCTGGTCGAAGCTCTCGGAGAGCATCGGGCACAGGGCGCCGATCCGCTCGTCCGCGGCGAAGTGCACGAAGCCGCTCAGTGCCTGGAAGGCGTCGCCCCCCTCGGCGAGTGCCTCCTCGACCCACTCCGACGTGCGGTCCATGACCGCGCAGACGACCTCCCGCGCCAGGGCGTCGCGATCGGGGAAGTTGCGGTACACCGTGGCGTTGCCGACGCCGGCCCGGCGGGCGATCTCGTCGAACGGCACCTCGGCGCCGAACTCGACGAACATCTCCCGGGCCGCGGCGACGATCCGCTCCCGGTTGCGCAGGGCGTCGGCGCGGGGCCGGGGCACTCGGCGCTGCACGGGGGTGGCGGTCTCCACGGCGTACTCCTCATCTTCCCGTCGGTACTCGTCCGTACCTCGTAGGTACAGACGCCGTACGTGACGGCTGGGTTGCTATCCGGGGATTCCCTCCCCGTTTCGCTCGGACGTATGGCTAAACGGGGAAACGATCCCCGGTTATTTCCCGGCCTTCTTGTGACCTGCGTCACATCGCGAGCCTTGTCCCTCCGGAAGCGCCTCCCACGATCGGGCTCATCCAGCGCGCGCCCGCCGCACCCACGACACAGGGTGATCGCAAGGGTGCAGTCGGAGACGGGCGGCTGCCGTGGAGCGAAGGGCCCCCGCATGCAGCCGACCAGCCGTCGGATACGCCCCCGCCGTGTGGCCGCCCTCGCCTCGGTGACCGTGCTGACGCTGGCAGTCAGCACCTCCGCCGGCACCGGGCACCTCACGGCGGGCTCCACGGCGGCAGGCTCCATCGCGCTGGGCCGCTCCACGACGCTCGGCCCCTGCATGATCAACGGTCCGGCGGGCGTACAGATGGGGGAAGGCATCCCGACCGCGCCCGGCTACGCCCGCGCCACCGGCACCCTCCGCGCTCTCACGCTGATGGTCGACTTCTCCGACGCGCCCGGCAAGGGCAGCGCACTCGACCGGTACGACGAGTTCTTCCCGAAGACGCGGGAATGGTTCCACACCGGTTCCTACGGCCGCCTCGACTACCGCCCCTCGGCCCCCATCCGGCACTGGCTGCGCCTGCCCAAGCCCTTCAAGGCGTACGGCATAGAGCGGGGCGCGCCCTTCGAACCCGGGTACCGCGATCTGGTCCAGGACATAGTGGCCACGGCCGACCCCACGGTGGACTTCCGCTCGTACGACATCCTGAACGTCCTGGTGACGCCGAACGCGGGTCCCTCCGCGCTGGACACCGTCCTGTCCGTGACCTTCGCGGGCAACACCGAGGCACCGGTCGCCGACGGCGTCCCCGTCTCCAACGCGTCCTTCGTCTACAGCCGCCAGGACGACGGCTCGGGCTCCTACGCCGACACCGGCTACCGGGTGCTCCCCCACGAGAACAGTCACACCTTCGGCCTGCCCGACCTCTACACCCAGGACGGCGGGGGCGCGGTCGGCCACTGGGACATCATGAGCGAGGACTGGGGGGCCGACAACGATCTGCTCGGCTGGCACAAGTGGAAGCTCGGCTGGCTCGACGACTCCCAGGTCAGCTGCGCAGCGGTGCGCGGCACCACCGAGTACACCCTCACCCCGCTGGCCAGGACCGGCGGCAGGAAGCTCGTCTTCGTGCCCACCAGTGCCAAGACCGGGTACGCCCTCGAACTGCGTACCCGTGGCGGCAACGACTCCGCGGTCTGCCGCCCCGGCATCCTCGTCTACAAGGTCGAGGCGGACGTCGACACCGGCAACGGGCCCATCACCGTGTACGACTCCCACCCCGACAGCGGCGGCTGCACGCGCTCCCCCAACGTGCACGCGGAACTCTCCGACGCGCCCCTCTCGCCCGGCGAGACCTTCAAGGACGCCAAGACCGGAGTCACCGTCCGGGTCGCCGGCGTGGACCTCGCGGGGAACTACCGGGTGTCAGTGACCCGGCGCTGACACAGCGCTGCCGTGCCGCCGACCTGCGGGGCGGCCGGGCGGGCATTACGGTGTCTGTTCCGAGAGCCGCAACGGAGAGCCCATGTCATCGAACGTCGTGCCGGCCCCCGGGACGGGGAGCGGGACCGCTGTGCCCGCCGAGGCCGTCACCCCGCTCATCCGGGGGATCGCCGTGCTCCGGCGGCTGACCGAGGCCGACGGGGTGTGCAGCCTGAGCGGGCTGGAGCGGGCCACCGGGCTCGCGCGTTCCACCGTCGACCGGATCACGGCGACCCTCGCGCGCATGGGATACGTACGCCTCGACGGCCGGGACGCCGTGCTGGCCCCCCGTCTGATGGAACTCGGCAACGCCTACCTCGCCGCCCTGCGGCTCCCCCGCCTCCTCGACGCGCACGCCGACGAACTCGCCGACGAACTCGACGAGTCGGTGTCCCTGGCCGTCGGCGACCGGGACGGCATCCGCTTCATCCACCAGGCGACACGGCGCCGCGCCATGTCCCTGAGCTTCCGCATCGGCGATCTGCTCCCCGCCGAACGCACCGCGCCCGGATCGCTGTTCGCCACCGAGTGGGGCGAGGAGGACTGGACGCGCTGGCGCGAGCGCCGGGCGGCCGATCCGGAGGACCGCGGATTCCCCGCCGTACCGGCGCGGAGCAGGCCGCTCGACGGTGACGAGGCCGACGAGGCCGGGGGCGGTGACGACGGCTTCGAGTTGCGGACGGCCCGGGCGCGGGAGGCCGGCTGGGCGCTGGACGATCAGCTGATCGAGCCGGGGCTGGTCGCCGTCTCGATGCCCGTACGCGAGGCGGGGCGGATCGCGTGCGTGGTCAGCGTGGTGAGTCACACCAGCCGGCACACCGCGGCCGATCTGCGGGACACGTTGCTGCCCCGGCTGCGGAAGGCCGTGGCGGCGATGGAACGGGAGCTGCGGGAGGCGCCGCTCGCCGAGCGCGGGGACCGGCGCGCCCCGGGTGCCCCCGCCGGGCTGGCCTCCTGGACCGGCACCTCCAAGCAGGAGCTGGGGCGGGAGTTCGTCGAGTCGCTGGCCCGCGGGCTCACCGTGATCACCGCCTTCGGAGAGGGCCGCGCCGAGCTGACCCTCACGGAGGTCGCCCAGGCCACCGGCCTCGCCCGCGCGACGGCCCGGCGCGCCCTGATCACCCTGGAACACCTCGGATACGTCACCACGCACGACCGTGTCTTCCGGCTCACGCCGCGGGTCCTGGGCCTCGGCTTCCCACCCCTCTCCCGGACCTCACTCCCCGAGATCGCGGCCCCCCACCTCACCGCACTCTCCCAGCGGCTGCACGACTCGGTCTCGCTCGCGGTCCTGACAGGCGACGAGGTCCAGTACACGGGCCGTGTCGCCACCAGCCGCGTCATGAGCGTCAACATCACCGTCGGCACCCGGCTGCCCGCCTACGCGACCTCGCTGGGCCGCGTGATCCTGGCCGACCTGCCCGAGCCCCCGCTTCCCGACCTGCTCCCGCTGACCCCGCGCACCCTCACCGACCCGCGGAAACTCAGGGCCGAACTGGACCGCGTACGGCACGCCGGATACGCCCTGAGCGACGAGGAGTTGGAGGAGGGACTGCGGTCCATCGCGGTGCCGGTACGGGGGCCCGACGGGCGGGTCGTGGCCGCGGTGAACGTGGCCATGCACAGCAGCCGTCGCACCCCCGAAGAATGCGTCCGCGACGTCCTGCCGGAACTGCACGCCATGGCCGGCCGCATCGAGGCGGACCTCCGCGTGGCGGGGCGCTTCAGGCGGGTACTGCTGGGGTGACGTGGCCGCCCTGTTCGCCGTCTGTTCGCCGTCCGCAGCACGTCGGAGACTGGGGGGCTCCCGGTCTCGGGGGTGCTGTGGACGGCATGATGCGGGGCACTGCGGCCGGTGGCCGGTGACCCGTGACCGGTGACCCGTGACCGGTGGCCGGTGGCCGGTGGCCGGTGGCCCCCAGGGTTCCGGTTCGCCCAGGGGCTCGCGGAGAGTTCCTTGTAGAGCCGGCACGCGTCACCGCCATCGGTCAGCGGGGCCAGGGCGGCACCGGCGGTCTCCGGAACAACCCGCACGAACCGGTAAGCCCGATCGAGACACCGTCGTGCCCGACCCCGGGAACGCCGACCCAGTCGTAAAGGATCCATCCGCATCCCCCACCCAGGCCGCCCCGCCCTCCCCCTCCCACCTGCGCAAACCGGAACGCTCCCAGCCCCCGTCCCACATCCGCTAGGCTGGCCACCGGATCCCACGAGATCCGCACGCCTTCGTAGCTCAGGGGATAGAGCACCGCTCTCCTAAAGCGGGTGTCGCAGGTTCGAATCCTGCCGGGGGCACCAGCCAAAAGGCCCCGGACCGATCATGGTCCGGGGCCTTTGACATCCACGATTGACATCAACGAGCACGGTCAGTGACCACCGGGACGCTTCCTGAGTAGCCGATCCATGTGGCTCATGGCCTCGCGCTGGGTGTCCTGCACGACGTGCGTGTACACGTCCATGGTGATGCTGATCTGGCTGTGCCCGAGGATCTCCATCACGACGCGGGCGCGACTCCGGCCGCCGTGAGGAGGGTCGCCGTGCCGTGCCGAGCATCATGCAGCCGGATCACGCGAAGGCCGGCGGACTCGGCGACGCGGGTGAACGAGCGGTAGACGTTCCGCGGCTCGACCTGGCGACCGGTGCGGGCGGTGAAGACGTAGCCGGACGCCTGCCACTCCTCCCCCGCCTTGGCGCGTGCAGCGGACTGCCGCATCCGGTGCCAGCGCAGTGGGGCGATGCAGAGCGCGGGCATGGCACGATGCCCAACAGGGGCCCCAAGACCCGCGAGAGCGGGAGAGGGCTATGTGTGCCCGCTGCGTGCCCGATCGGACGGCGAGCGGCGGGAAGCAACGGGGAACGTCGGCGATGCTCCCGAGACCCCGCAGGTCAGCGTCTCGCCAGGTCAGCTGCCATCCGCATACGCGATCTTCCAAGCTGGTGCTGCAAGGCCGAGGCGGCACGTGACGCCACCCCTCCTCGGCCGACCAAGGGGCCGCTTCCATGCCCCACCCACGTAACCATTCATATGCCATATTCCGCACATAAAATCCCTGAAAGGCATGCCATGAAAATCGCAGTCATCGGCGGTACCGGACTCATCGGGTCACAGGTCGTCAAGAACCTGACCGCCGCCGGACACGAGGCCGTACCGCACTCGAAGTCCACCGGCGTCGACGTCATCAGCGGCCAGGGACTGGACGAGGCGGTGGCGGGGGCCGACGTCGTCGTCAACCTGACGAACTCCCCGACCTTCGACGAAGCCTCCCCGGCCTTCTTCCAGACCTCGATGGACAACCTCCTGGCCGCGGCCCACAAGGGCGGCGTCGGCCACGTCGTCATCCTCTCGATCGTCGGCACGGACCAGGTGCCGGAGCTGGACTACTACCGGGCCAAGACGCTCCAGGAGAACCTCCTCGCCGCCGGGACGATCCCCTACTCGATCGTCCGGGCGACGCAGTTCATGGAGTTCATGGACGCCGTCCTGTCCTGGACCTCCGACGCCGACACTGTCCGGCTGCCCGCCACTCCGATCCAGCCGATCGCCTCCAAGGACGTGGCCGCCGCGGTGGCGGAGGTCGCCGCGGGCGCCCCACTGAACGGCATCCGCAACATCGCCGGACCCGACATCTTCACCCTGGACGAACTGGGCCGGATCACCCTGACCCACACGGGCGACCACCGCACCGTCGTCACCGACCCCACCGCCGGCATGTTCGCCGTCGTCAAGGGCGACGTCCTCACCGACAAGGACGCCCACCTCGCGCCCACCCGCTACACCGACTGGCTCTCCTGACATCACCGCCTCCTGTGTATCCCGTCCCAGCCCGGCAGGCCTGTCCGGGGGTTTATGAGGCGGTCACGAGCCGACGGGCGGTGCGCGCATTCACGGACCGGCCCGTCCCGAGGCAGGTGCTGGAGCGGGTGCTGTCCGCCGCGGCCTGGGCGCCGTCCGGATCGAACCTCCAGCCGTGGCGCGCCTACGTGGTGACCGGTGGACCGCTGGCTGAGATCAAGAGGCGCGCCGGTGAGCGCGTGGCCTCAGGTGACCCCTGGGACGAGTGGGAGCTCAGCTCTACTCCCGGAAGTACGACCTTGCTTCAGAGCACGGACGACTTCCAAACAGCCATACACCAAGCCGTCGAGCAGGCCGAGACCTCCGTCCTCATCATGACCCCGGAGATCGACTCGACAGGCGTGAGGGCATGGGAACCCCGGCTCAAAGCCTGAGGCGTATTGCCACGCAAACTGCACATGGTTCCGTCCGGTCTCTGCGTTTCAATGACCGGCCCGCCGGAACGATGAGCCGCATCGTCATAGCGGACAACAGGGCGGAGCGCGGCAACAGCTGCACGGCTGTCTAGCGCGGCTTCCCCGTGCTGAGCGCGCCGGAACCAGCGGACTGCCTGCTTCCCGGGCTGCTCGTATCCGACCCGGGAGTCATCGCACAACTCGCACGCGCGGCTGCCGGATGGTGGGCGAAGACTCCGGGGCAGGAGTTCTCCGCCGCGATCGATCGATGGCGGAGCCTGGCATCCCGTTGGGAAGAAAGCACGAGATCACCACGCTGTGCCGTTTTCGGCGTCCGTCGTCCGGCGGTGGAGATCCTCGACGATGCTGTGCGCGGCGGGGGCCTCGGCGGAACCAATCGCTTCCAGGACGGTGAGCCCGAAGCGAAATCGAACACGGTCATCCCAAGTTCGGCCTGCCGTTCAAGGTAGGTGGCTGCCAGCTCTGCCAGGTGGTCGTCGGCGGGCTGCCCGCCGACTTGACCGGCCGGGGGCGCCCGGAAGCCTTCACGTCACGTCGGCTGAGGCGTGTGATCGGCAGTGCGAGGGAGGGGCATGAAGCATCGCCGTCCCGCCCTCGCTGTCCTTGTCTCCCGTCATCAAGGTCAGCCCCAGCCTCTCCTCCAGCCGGTGCAGCAGCCGCGTGCCCCGGGCGACGACCGTCCTGCGGTCCGGGGCGCGCAGGAT
Source organism: Streptomyces sp. NPDC048415 (assembly GCF_040651675.1). Taxonomy (NCBI): domain Bacteria; kingdom Bacillati; phylum Actinomycetota; class Actinomycetes; order Kitasatosporales; family Streptomycetaceae; genus Streptomyces; species Streptomyces sp. NPDC048415. The sequence continues at coordinate 19,299 of NZ_JBEZKJ010000032.1, forward strand.
GAAGCGGGCCACGGTCTGGCCTGGCACGACCACCTGGCCGGGCCCGGTCCGATAGGTGTCGAAGCCGAGTACCTCGAGCACGCCGTCGTCGTCGTGCAGCGGGGCGAGGGACGCCGTCGCCGGCAGGCGCCCGCCGGTCTCGGCGGTGACCACGAAGACGGCGGTGCACTCCGCGAAGCCTTCCGGGACGCGAACGGGTGCGCCGGTCACCAGGTCCAGGAAGGAGGCGTAGATCTCCTGGCTGGTCGCGTGCCGGTAGGCGTTGGGCAGCCCGCCGCCCATGATGCGCGGGTTGAACTCGACCAGCACCGGGCCGCGTTCGGTCAGCATGATCTCCAGGTGGAAGATGCCGAAGTCGGCGCCGATCGCGCGACAGACCGCTTCGGCGTACGCCACGCACGCCGCGCTCTGCGCCGGAGCCAGGTCCGCCGGGACGCATGACCCCAGTTCGATCACCTCGTCGCGCGGCGAGCGGAACCTGCCGGTGACGCAGAACGGGAAGAACGCGCCGTCCCGGGCCCCGATCTCCACCGAGACCAACCTGCCCACCAGCAACTCCTCGACCAGAACGCCCCTGCTGAACTGGGTGCGCCAGTGCGGTGGCACCGCGTCCAGGCCAGCCAGGACGTCGGCGGCGGCCTCCTGCGCCGAGGCCGCGTCACGGGCCACGTGGGACAGCAGGCTGGCGCTGCCGGACGGCGGCTTGAGAATCACTGGGTAGCCGATGCGCTCCGCCGCGGCGAGCGCGGCGTCCTGGTCGGCGGCGAGCTCGTAGGCGGCGGAGTCCAGCCCCGCGGCTTCCAGCGCTGCCCGGCAACGGTCCTTGCGCCGTGCGATGAGGACCGCCTCCGGTGCCGTGCCGCGCAGGCCCAGCTCGCGGCAGGCGTGGGCGACGGCCTCAGCCGCCAGCTCCTGGAATGCCACGGCCACGTCGATCGGGTGCCGCGCGTGGCACTCGGCGAGCGCGGCGACCACGGCCTCCGGGTCTGTGGTGTCGATCCCGTCAACGAGGGTGTCCACAGAGTGGACGATGCTCAGGTTCTCGCCGGTGAGCGCGTACTGGGTCAGCGGCGGCTGGAGGAAGGTCACTCGGTGCCCGGCCGCCTTCGCGAGCCGGAGGGCCCGCAGCGAAGGGGGGTTGGCGTCTACGACCGCGATGTGCACAGCGCGGCTCCTTTCGGGTTCGGGGCCCCACGACCCGGGCTTCGACCGACGGGACAGGTGGCCGCGGGTCAGCGGTAGTGGACCTGGCCGGCGCGCTCGCGGTAGGGGTCGCGGTGGAACACCTCGAACGGCACCGCGGGCCGACCGCCGAACCGCGCGCCGGCGGCGGCCAGGTTCCGCCCCAGGAAGGCGCGTACGTACTCCTCCGGGTCCTCGTCGGTGAGGGCGCGCAGGTAGGTTTCGTGGGCGAGCACCGCCCGCACGCCGCGTTCCACCGCCCACGTCACGTCCACCGCGTGGGTCGGGTATGGGGAGTTGGCCACCGCCTGCCAGCGCACGCCTTCCCACGGGGCCAGGCCCTCCTGCGGGAACAGGTGCTCGTTGGCGGCGTCCGCCACCGCGTCGAGTGCGGCCCGGCCGACGTGGCGGTGATCCGGCGTGTTCCAGGACACCCCCCGCCAGTGGTCGTGGTGATTGAGCGTCACCAGGAGATCCGGCCGGTGCCGCCGGATGGCATGCGCGAAGTCCCGGCGCAGCCGCGGGCCGTACTCGATCAGGCCGTCGGGGTGGTCCAGGAACTCGACCCGGGTCACCCCGGCCACCGCCGCGCTGGCCCGCTGCTCCGCCTCCCGGACCGGCTTGGCCTTCTCCGGATCCACGCCGACGATGCCGCACTCGCCCCGGCTGGCCATCAGGTAGACGACCTCCTTGCCCTGGTCGGTCCAGGTGGCGACGGCGGCCGCGGCCGCGTACTCCACGTCGTCCGGGTGGGCGACGATGGCCAGGGCGCGCTGCCAGTCGGAGGGCAGTTCGAGGAGCGGGTCGGTCATGTGTCACGTCCTTGTCGGTGCGTCGGTGCGTAGATCCGGTCCGGGGTCCTGGCTCCGGGCCGGATCCGGAGGTGAAGAGCGGAAGAGCAGGGCGGGCAGCAGTACCCCGGCGCCGCCGGCGAACGCGCCGGCGCACAGGAAGACGGCCGCCACCCCGAAGTGGTCGGCCACCAGGCCGCCGAGCCCGGCGCCGAACGGGGAGACACCCAGCACGATCCACCGGTAGACGGCGTTGACCCGGCCGAACAGGTGCTCCGGGATGGTCGACTGACGGTGCGACATGCTCATCACGTTCAGCGCCACGGTGAACCCCCCATAGCCCGCCATCGCCCCGAAGGCGGCGAACGGGCTGGGCACCGCGATCAGCACGAAGCACAGACCGACGGCCGGCGCGCAGAAGCCGAGCACCGCGCGCGCACCGAACCGGCTCAGCATCCGCGCCGCCACCGCCCCGGCGAGCAGACCGCCCACCGCGGGCGCCGCGGCGATGAACCCCAGCGCCGACTTGGGCAGTCCCAAGCGGCCCGGGGCGACCACCCACAGCGGCAGCATCGTGGTGACCGAGGCGAACGCCAGGTTGCCGGTCGCGGCGACCACCGCCAGGCCGATCAGATCGCGCCTGGTGCGGAAGTACCGGGCGCCCTCGCCCAGGTCCCGGAACATCGCCCGCAGGGTCAATCGTCCGCCCGGCGTGGCGCCCGCGTGCCGGTCGCCACTCCCGGGCAGCCGCCGTTGCAGCGCCTGCAGGCCGGACAGGGTCGCCGCGTACAGCGTGGTCGACACCGCGATCCCGGCGCCGGTGACCGCCGCCAGCACACCGCCCAGCGCGGGGCCGGCGAACTGCTGGGTCAGCGTCAGGCCCGACTGCAGGTTGGCGTTGGCCCGCGGGATCAGCGGCTTGGGGACCATCCGCGGGACCAGGGACTGGGCTGCCACGTCGATGAAGGTGCCGCACCCGGCGATCAGGAAGGCCGCGGTCACCAGCCCCCAGACGGGCAGCAGCCGCTCCCAGGCGAGCGCGCACAGCACCGCGACCAGCGGCAGCCGGATCATGGACGCCACTCGCATCACGGTGAGCGGGGGGAACCGGTCCACCACCACGCCGGCGGGCAGGGTGAGCAGCAACCACGGCGCGCGCAGCGCCACGCCGACCGCGCTCACAACCAGCGCGGAACCGGTCAGCGACAGGGCGAGCAGGGGGATGGTGACGAGGTATATGCCGTCCGCGAGGTTCGAGCCGAGGACCGACACCTGGAAGGTACGGAACCGGAAGTCCAGCCTCAGCGCGTGCCTCGGACGGCTTGTCAGGCCTTGGGACATCGGCTAGCCACCGGCCAGCAGGGCGGTGTTCATGGCGGCTCCCCGGCCGGCGTTGAGCACGTCGGCCGCGGCCGGTGTGCCGTGCCGCACCAGGAGACCGCTGCCCCGCAGTCCGTAGAGGAACGGTCCGAGCACGTACGGCACCTCGGCGTCGGCGACCTCGCCGTCCACGGTGCGCACGAACCGCATGGCCGTCCGGTCGGCGTCGACGTACCGCTGGAGCACGTGCCCGCCCTGCCGTGCCGCGTGGTCGAGCGCCGTCCGCCAGTCCGCGTCGTCGGCAGCGGCGCCGACGACGACGCCGCTGCCGCCGAAGCCGTCGGCGGGCTTGAGCACCCAGCCGGCGCGGTCCCGCACCGCGCGGCCCAGGGTGTCGCGGTCGGCGGGGCGGAGCCGAACGGTCCTGGGCACGTGGGTCTCGACGAGCCGCCGGTCCGCCGGGTCGAGCAGGTCCAGGTCGTCCCAGAGCCAGGCCAGCGTGATCTTGTTGGTGAGCAGCATGGTGCTCTCCGGGGTGAACATCCGCACGGCGCCGGCGTCCAACGCCCGGCGGAGCGCCGTCAGTCCGGCGCTGGGCGGCTCCCCGTGGCTGACGAAGGTCCGGAACACCGCGTCGACCGCTCTCCCGCCGGCCAGCAGGGTCCCGTCGGGTGCGGTGGTCAGCGCGGTCAGGGGATGGGAGAACATCCGCATGCCGTGGTCCCGGGCGTGCCGGAAGACGGGCGCGAGCCAGTCGGCGAACCGGGCGCAGTCGTCGAGCCCCGGCAGATGGCCCCCGGTGAAGTGCGGCATGAGCACCCGGGCGGCGGCGTCCCGGGGCAGTCCGAGGAAGGTGCGCAGCGCCTCGGCCCTGGCCCGCACGGCGGACGGCGCCGCGGACAGGCCGAGGCGGCCGACGAGGCCGCTGCGATGGTAGCGGTCGAGAAAGCGGCCGCTGAGCAGATCGGCCTGGAGTACGCCGCCCAGCGCCCCGTCGACGTTCAGCTCCACGAATCGCGCGACGCCGCCCTCCATGAGGATGTCGGGGCGGACCGCGGTCAGCAGCCGGTCCCCGACCGGGTCGCCGGGATCGAGCAGTGGGTAGTCCTCCTGCCTGGAGCCGAGCGCCGCCAGCAGGTCGCGGGCCGTGTCCGCCCGGCGCCGGGCGGCGGCCAGCACCAGTTCGGCCGCGCGCCGGGACAGCTGGACCAGGTCCCGGTACGTGTCCGCGCCCACCAGCAGCGGCCGCACCGGACGCCAGGGGCCGTCGGCCCCCTTCACGCCGTCGAACAGCTGGGCCGCCGCGCGCGGGTCGTCGGCCGTGTCGCAGGGCGGCAGCGGCCGCGGCCACAGGTCGGCGGAGTGTGCCGTGGTCACCGGTCCGCCGCCCCCGCGCTTGGGCTGTGCCCGGCGAGCACCGCGTCGATGCGGCGCAGCCCCTCGCGCAGGACGGACTCCTCACGGGCGAAGGTGATCCGCAGCCCGCGCTCGGCGCCGAAGACCTCCGCCGGCATCAGGAGCACCCCCGCTCGCAGCACTTCACGGCAGAAGGCCAGGGAGGTGCCGGCACCGGTCATCGCCAGCCAGGCGAACGGCGTGCCCTGCGGCTCCAGCAGCCGGAAGACGTCTTGGTGCCGCGCCGCCCAGTCGCGCAGCACCTCGATGCCGCCGGAAGTCAGCCGCACGTAGCGGTCGAGGTAGTGGTCGTGCCGCCGCAGCACCTCGGCCGCCAGGGCGTCGGTGAGCACGGAGTTGGCGAGGGTGGTGGAGTGCTTGCGCTCCATGGCGGCCGCCACCAGGTTCGCGGGCCCGCACATCCACCCGGTGCGCAGCCCCGGGAAGCCGTACACCTTGGAGACGCCGGAGACCGAGACGGCCCGTTCGTAGCGGCCGAGCAGCGAGTCGCGGGCAAGGTCGGCCACGTACTCCTCGTCCAGGATCAGGTGGCTGCCGTGCGCGCGCAGCGCGGTGAGCAGCGAGGCCACGTCCCGCTCCGGCACGCGCCGTCCAGTCGGATTGCAGGGGGAGTTGAGCATCACGGCCCTGGTGCGCGGGCCGATCAGCCGCACCGCGTGCGCGATGTCCGGGTCGCCGTCGGGAGTGGTGCCCACGCGGTCGACCCGGCAGCCCAGTTCGATGGGCACCTCCCAGGCCTGCGGCCACCCGGGGGTGAAGGCCACCACGTGGTCGCCGGGGCGCAGCAGGACCCGGTGGAGCAGGTAGAGCGCCTCCTGCGCGCCGTGGGTGACGCCCACGTCGCCGGCGGCCCTGCCGTAGCGGCCGGCGACGAGCTCGCGCAGCGGGACGCTGCCGCGGTTGCTGCCGTAGTCCAGCGACAGGCCGGCGGGGTAGGGCAGGTCGTCCACCGATCCGCAGTCCATGTAGCTGTCGCCCAGGTCCACGTCGTAGCGGCCGGCCGCGTCCTCGAAGAACCAGCGGCGCATGGGGTACTCGTCGTCGGTGAGCGCGGTCGTCATCGGCTCACCCCGACAGCGATCGTGCGAGCCGCGGCGCCCAGTGCCCGCGCAGTACCGGACCGACCTCGCCGGTGAGGGACACCGCTCCGTCCTCGCCGATGTCCACGGCGACCCGGCCGCCGGGCATATGCACCGTGACCCGGGGGCCGGACAGGCCGCGCGCGTGGGCCACGTACGCCGCGGCGGCGGCGCCGGCGCCGGAGGCCGACGTGTGGCCGGCCACCCGCTCGAAGACCTCGATGCTGAGGTTGTCGCGGTCGGTGACGTGCAGCAGTTCCACGTTGATCCGGTCGGGGAAGAGGTCGTGGCCGCTGACCGCGGCGCCCACCCGGCGCGCAAGCTCCGCGTCGGCGGGAGCGTCGGCGAGGGGGAGCACGCAGTGCGGGCTGCCCAGCCGTACGCAGCCGGCCTCCCACCGCCGGCCCGCGGCGTTCAGGGGCTCGCGCAGCATGGTGCGGGCCGGACCGCGCGCCCCGACGGCGCCGCTGTCGGTGCGGGCGGTGCCGAGGCCGACGCGCACGACGCCGGTGTCCGCGTCGACGATCGTCGCCGTGGACGTCCCCGAGGGTGTGCGCAGGGTCATCACGTCCGCTTCGGTGTGGCCGGATTCGCGCAGGTACCAGGCGAAGATCCGCAGTCCGTTGCCGCTGCCGCCGCACTCGGAGCCGTCCGCGTTGAAGGTCAGCAGCCGGAAGCCGTCGGCGGCGGGCAGCGGTCCGTACAGCAGGCCGTCGGCGCCGAGGCCCCGGTGCCGGTCGCACACCCGCCGGACGTTCTCGGGCAGTGGTGCGAAGGCGGCGTACCGCGGGTCGACGACGACGTAGTCGTTGCCCAGCGCCTCGTATTTGACGAAGTCTGCGGGCTGCCAGGTGACTTGGCGCACCGGTGGTCCTCCCTTCAGGAGGCCGCCGAGGCGGCGACCCGCTCGGTGGCGTGCATGCGCCGCAGCAGGGCGTCGAGGTGGTTCTGCGAGGTGTTGAGCCGGATCGCGGCGCCCAGCGCGATCTCCCGGCCGACCCGCGGGTCCGCGGTCACCAGCGGGCTGACCACGTTCTTGAACCAGCCGGCCGCATGACCGGCGTCCACCCCGATGTGCAGGTCGTGGTAGACGATGCCGACCTCGTCGAGGCCATGACCGCGCCATGCGTCGACGACGCACCGGAAGCGCCGCGGAGCCAGGTACTCCGTGACCCCGAAGTAGCCGACCGCCTTGTAGTAGTGGCGGCGGGAGAGCGCCAGCAAGGAGGAGACGTTGCCGGAGACGGAGGCCTCCAGCAGGAACGTCTTGGATATGTAGTCCGGATCGGCGCCGACGGCCTCCAGCGCCCGGCCGAACAGTGTGGTGTGCACCAGGGCGAGGTCGCCGTTGCCCATCTCGTCCCAGTAGTTGGCGGCGATCTCCATCTTCTCCGCGCCCTGCCGGCCGATCTGCATCGCGGCGAGGATGTCGTCGAAGCGCGGGTCGAGATTGGTCTCCTGGGCGAGCAGCAGCCGCAGGTCCTCGACGCTGCCGTGCTCGGCCAGGTGCTGGTGGTAGAGCGGGTGCCGGCCGGCGGGGTGCCGGCTCACCATCGCCTTGAGCCAGCGCACGTACTCCGGTCCCGTCTCCGGGTAGCCGGTCAGCTCCCGGGCGGGTACGCGCTCCGTCTCGTGACGCAGTACGGCGTGTTCCAGGAGGGCGGCGACGTCCCGCAGGATCGGCTGTTCCTCGCGGTCGGTGTCGGTGACCGCGACCCCGGAGAAGTCCCGGTCGTAGATGAGGGCCAGCACCGCGTGCACCTCCTGCAGCGCGGCGCGCTCTGCCTTGCCGTACGCGCGTGCCGTCAGGGTGCGGCAGGCGGCAGCCAGTTCACCGCGGAAGCCGTAGTCCTCACTGGCGCGCCGCAGATCGTCGGCGGGCAGGGCGAGCAGTGCCTGGAGCACGGCCGGCAGGCTGTTGCCCAACAGGGCCGTGAAGTCGGTGTCCATGGTGTCCATACAGAGAAGAACCGTTTCTGTGCTGCTCAGCTCTCGCTGTCCGTCAGGGCGGCCGCGTCGTGCTCCTCGCCGTACCACTTCTCGCTCCAGCGGGAGAAGGCGACGATGAAGATGTCCCGGTGGCCCGGCTCGTCACCGGCCGCCACCACATCGGTGACGTCGTGGGCGATCGCCCGGTCGTCGAGGAGTACGGCCTGGCCGGGCCGGATCACACCGGTCCAGAACGGCTGCGGGGCGTCCGGCCGCCACAGCCGGGTCTCGCCGCCGTCGACCCGCTCCCGGCGCAACACGCCGATCATCACGAATTCGTGCCCGTCGTGGTGCACGCCCTCCGGGGTGAGGGGACCGGGGCGTCCGGGTGCGGCACGGGTGCGGTTCTGGTGCAGGTTGGTCTGCCAGTCCTCGCCCCGGTCCAGCCCGAGCGACCGCGCCCCCGCGTCGATCAGCGGCGTGAAGTCCACCGCCACCGGAAGATAGGTGCGCCGCTTGCCGCCGCCGACCGGGTTGAACTTCCGGTGCGCGGTGTAGTCCCGGTGCGGCAGCCGTTCGAAGTCCCATCCCGCGCCGTCCCGCGCCGCCGACAGCCGGTACTGCGAGAACTTCTTGTACCGGGTGCCATGGCCCATGTAGGCGTCGACCGGCAGGTCCTCGTAGCTGGCCAGTACCTCGGCCGGGGTGGGGGGCAGGTCGATGACGGCGAAACCGTCGGTGCCGAGAGCCATGGTGATGTCCTTCCTGCGAAGTCGCGCCGACGGCCCGCGGGTCGGGCCCGGCCGATGCAAGTGGAGGCCGTTTCCATGCTCTGCGGGCGGGGGCGGGCGGGCAGCGATGCGAATGGCTGAGAGGGACGAGCGCTCCACCCGTTCATGGGTCCGGCCTGCCGGCCGGGTGAGCGGCGACGGCTCGCGCTCGCGGAGCCGTCCTCCCGGCTCACCCTCTCCCAGCCGTTCGCCGCGGACTAGAGGGGACCGCCCTCAGGATGGTGCAGTGCAGGCTTCTGCGGGCCGCCTTCCTCCGAGCCGTTTCCCTCCGCCTCGTGGGCCAGCAGGTCCTCCAGGTCCTCCAGGCAGTCGCCGCAGCCGGTGTTGGCCCCGGTGGCCTCGCGCAGCGCGGCGACGTCCTGGTGCCCGGCGTGGATGGCCTCGATCAGCTCGCCCTCGCTCACCCGGGAGCACAGACAGACCAGCAGGTCACAGGGCGATGTCATACCCGAGTCCCGCCGCCCACCTCACCAGTTCGGGTTCGGCCAGACTGCCGCCGAGCCAGTCGTGGTCGAGTTCGCTCCCCGGCAGCGACGGCACCACTGCCACGAACAGCCCCGCGGCCCGGGCCGAGGCGATCCCGGTGGCCGAGTCCTCGAAGGCCACCGAGGCCTCCGGCGCCGCCCCCAACGCGTCGCACGCCTTCAGATAGAGGTCGGGGGCGGGCTTGGCGTCCGCCACCTCGTCGGCCGCGAAGGAGACCGGGAAGAAGTCGGCGAGGCCGGCCGAGGTGAGGGCGGTGTCCAGAAGTTCGCGGGGGCTGTTGCTGGCGACCCCGACCGGGAGGGCCCGGGCGCAGGCCTTGACCAACTCGGCCGCCCCGGGCAGGGCTTCGGCGCCGCCGGCCAGTTCCTGCCGGACGAGCTCGAAGAGCTCCGCGGCGAGTTCGGGGCCGGCTGCGGGCCTGCCGAAGTAGTCGGCCATCGCCTCGCCCGCGCTCGCCAGCGTACGGCCGATCACCAGTGCCTTCTGCTCGTGCCCGAAGTCATGACCGTGCGCGGCGAAGATCTTGGTCTCGGCTCTGGTCCAGCAGACCTCGGTGTCGACCAGCAGCCCGTCGCAGTCGAAGACGACGGCTTGTGGAGCGAGGGGAAGGGACGTCACGCTTCTTTCCTCCAGTCGGTCGCCGAGACGGTCGCCAACAGGGGTGCGACGCCTGGCTCGTTGCAGTCGATCCAGTCTGTCAGGACCGACAGGACGTCCCATCGGGCCGTGCCCGACGGGAGGTCGGACTCGTCCAGGGCCGACAGCCACGGCCGTACGGCGTCATGGGTGCCGTGTTCGCGGGCGAGGCTCCCCCAGACATCGGAGCGGACGGCCAGCCGGGTGAGGCTCTGCGCCGAGTCCAGGTCGTGGGTCGGAGCGTCGGCCTCGAGGCCGGTGAGCAGGCTTCGAGCCGGACATTCCTCGCCGGCGGACGACGGTGTCGCGGTGAGGGCGGCGCGGAGCCAGTCGGTGCCGGTCCGGTAGCAGAACAGCCGCAACTCCCGTACCAGATCGGCCGGTTCATCAGCCGTGTGGATGAAGTTGAACAGGCCGTTGACCCTGCCGAACCGGGTACGCAGATCGCGCGCGTGAGCCGCCTGCGGATCGGCGCCCCCCTTCGCCGCGGTCAGCCGGACGCTGGCGGGCAGCCCGTCCGCCCGGCGAGTGTCGCGCAGCAGAACCAGCAGCGAGGGGCTCGATCCCAGCAGGTGATCCACCACCGCGATCCGCTGCCGGGATGCGGCGTTGAACTGGTAGCGCCAGATCTCCCGGGTCAGCAGCGGGTCGAAGGTGAACGGCCGGGCCGCGATCGGCTGCCAGCCCTCCTCCCCCAGGATGTCCAGAACCAGCCCGCCGCGCCGGCCGACGACCGCGTCCGGCTTGATCACCACGAAGGTGGTCTTGTAAAGCCAGGCGCGGTCGCCGGGCGAGCGGAACAGGTCGAGCCCCTCACGGGCGTAGGGGTCCAGCCGGTACGCGGCCCGCTTGCGCGGGTCCGCGGACAGGGAGTCGAACGCCCTGGGGCTGACGGCGGACATGTTCGTCTCCGGCACGAGGTGCGTGCCCGGGTCTGCCTCGGCGGTGGTCGCCGTCATCGTTCTCTCATTCCTCCACGATCGAGGCGTGGCCTGCCAGCAGCGGCAGTACGACGGAGCAGCAGGCCGGGCGCTCCGGGTTCACCAGGTGCATGTGCCGGGCGTCCGGCACTTGCACGGATGTCACAGGCAGTCCACGCCCGACCCAGTCATCCAACTGAAGATCCGTCAATTTCCTTGGCACGGCTTGGTCGTGCTCGGCGCTCACGACGGTGAGCGAAGCGAGATCGGCCGGGTGCGGCTCGGGGGTGGCCTGCTCGTGGCTGCCCCCGGCCGCCAGATGGGCGGCGAGGAAGTCGTCCACGGATCCGCCGCCCACCCCGAGGCGGGATGCCTCGGCGAGGTCGGTCACCGGGGCGAGCAGCACCGCGGTGGCTCCACGGGCCGTCCCGGCGATCGAGGCGAGCAGCAGATGGCAGCCGGCCGAGTGCCCGACGAGCGTCGCACCGGCCCAGCTCGCGTCCGATTCCTCCAGCGTCCGCAGCGCGGCACGGCAGTCGTCGGCGGCGGCCGGCCAGACGCCGCCGTCCCAGCTCGGCCGATACTCCACCACGGCGACCCGGTGACCGCGTCCGACCAGGGCACAGGCCAGTGGTTCCAGGTCCTGCGCCGTACGGTCGTGCCGCCAGAAGCCGCCGTGCACCAGCACCACCGGGGCGGCCGAAGCGGCCGCTCCCGCCACCGTCGCCTCAGTCTCCTCCGGCTCTGCGGGCCCGTACAGATCGATCCGCTGCCAGTGCGACGGACCGTAGCCGAGGTGGCCGTAGGACATGCTCACAGCAGGCCGAACGCTTCGAGGCGCGACAGCCAGTGGTGCAGCCGCTCGTCGGACATCAGCACCTCGGAGCGGCGCTCCTCGGACTCGTCGGCGGTGCCGTAGCGGTACCACACGTCCCCGTTGTCGCGCCGGATCATGAAGGCGCGGCGCTTCTGGGCCGGGCTCTGGATCATCAGGGAGATGGTCTCGGGCTCGGTGATGGTGGTGTGCAGCTGATCGTGGTCGAGGGTGATGACCCGGCCGGCCGGTTCCTCGCGCACGAAGTACGGCCAGAACCGGGAGACGTCGGCGCTCTCGTCGAGCGGCTGGTCCGTCGCGTAGAGCGTGTGCTGGTAGGCGCCGTGCAGGATGTACGCCGTGAAGCTGTACCGGTGGTTGTGCACCCGCTCGTACTGGTTGGTGTTGGCGAGCCGGAGCCGGATGCGCAGGCCCTTCTCCTGGTCGTCCCAGATGACGATCTTGTCGTCCAGGGCGTGGCACTCGAACTTCTGCCGCAGCTCGGGCGTCCGGATGGCGCGGGCCACCAGGGTGCGCAGCAGCTCGCGGTCGTCGCCCAGGCGGTGGGCGATCGCGTCCGTGATCTCTGCCGCGCGCTCGAGTTCGTCCCAGCGAACGGTGGGCAGCGAGGCCATCAGGGCCTCGGCCTTCGTCACTTCGGCCTCGGAGGGCGGCGCCAGCAGGATCGCGGGGGTCAGGTCCAGCAGGTCGTCGCCGGGGCGGGTGGCCATCACAGCACCTCCATGGCACGCAGGCGGCCGGTGAGTTCGTCGAAGTAGTCCTTGCTGATGCGCTTGCTGCCCTGGCGCTCGGCCTTCTCCTTGCCCTCGCCGAAGCGCCACCACACCCGGCCGGTCTCGCGCTCGGTGATGATCGAGCGCTCCTTCTCGGCGGGGCCGCGCAGGAAGAGGGAGACGGTGTCGGGGGTGGTGTACGTGGTGTGGATCTCGCTGTGGTGGAGCGTGTAGCAGTTGCCCGCCTGCTCGTTGGTGACGAACCTGGGCACGACCCGCAGGTCGGTCGGGACGGCGTCGAAGTCGTCCTGGGCGCTCTGCGGGATGTCTTCGTCGGAGAGGCGCCCGACCAGTTCGTGCCGCACGTGCTTGTACTGTCCGCGCATGATCAGCGACGTGAAGGTGAACCGGTGGTCGTGCGGCCGGTCCCGGTGGTCCTCGGTCGAGACGTGGACGCGGATACGGAAGCCGCGGTCCAGGGCGTCGTAGATGACCAGCTTGTCGAGCAGCCGGTGGTGCTCGCACTTGTCGAAGAGGTCCTCCTCCTCCCGTGCGCGCTCCAGCAGTTGGGTCAGCGTCGCCTTGTCCTCGGCGAGCGCGGTGAGGATCTCCCGGGTCTGTGCACGGGCCTTGGGCAGGTCCGACCAGTCGACGACCAGCCGGTCGAGATCTTCCAGCATGGGTGGCTCCTTGTTTCGTCAGGCGGTGGGGAGGCGCAGATCCTTCATGGCGGAGATGCCGAACACCCGGTGCGCCGTGCCGGCCACGAGGGCCTGGACCTCCGCGGGCGTGAGGCCCTGCGACAGGGCGTTGGCTTGCTGGCGGGCGAGGGGCACGGAGCCTGCCGCGACGATGCCGTCCTGCTGGTACCAGAGGCCGTTGTCCTCGATGTGGTGCAGGCCCTGGCCGCCGAGCCGGGCCGAGTCGCAGCGGTCCGTCATCATCATCGAGTTCTCGGCGCCCATCAGCTGCACCGCACGGGCCGCGATGGCCAGGTCGACGTGCTCGCCGTCGAAGTTGATGCAGGCGCCGATCCGTCCCGCCGCCGCCTGGCGCATGATCGCCGCCGGCACCGGTCCGGCGATCTCCGCCATCCTGTCGAGCGTCCACGAAGGCAAGTCGTAGGAGGCGATGACCGCGTCCCGCTCCGCGCGCGCCCGTGATGTGCGGAACGCGTGCCGGATGTTGAGCGGCATGTCGTTGAAGAGGTGGTCGGTGACGACCCGGACACCGTTGCCCGCCCACTCGGCCTGCCAGGCCAACTCGGCTATCTCATCGACGAGTTCCGCGCTGGCCGCCGGGTCGGCCCGGGTGAAGTGCCCGAGTGCCGGGCGGATGCCGTGGGCCATGAGCAGGGGGACGATCCAGTCGAAGCCGGTCTCCTGGGCGCCGGGCTGACCGGTCAGCTCCGAGGCCGGCGAGAACGCGTCCGGCGACACCACGGTGTACATGAGACCGTACGGCCCCAGCGCCGCGAGGCGCTCCCACTCGTGCCGCGTGGGCGCCCAGACCGTCGCGGCAGGGGTACCGCCGTGGCTGGCGAGCAGCGGGCCCTCCAGGGCGATGCCGGCGATGTGCTGGAGCCGGCCGTCGCCCCGCATGCGGTGGTACTCGCGGACGAACGCCTCGAACTCGGCCAGCTGGGACCGGTGGAGGTACATCGTGGGCAGGCTCAGAACGCCCTCGCGTGCGCACCATTCCTCGAGCCGGTCGAGGTCGACCTTCGTAAAGTCCGAGAAGTCGACATCACCGAACCCGTGGCAATGAACCTCCACGGGTGGCAGCTCAGAATGGCCTCCCGACGGCCACAACCAGTTTGCTTCAGAGGATTCCACGAGAACACTCCCAATCCAATAAGTCGCGCTTCTACTGAGTGTGAGCCACGGGCACATACGGCAGCCAGACCGTACCCAGGTCAACATCCTGCACTGCATCATGCTGAAGGCGTGCAACTCGCAAGGGATCCCTTACCGTTGTCGCAGCGATTCGGCCACCCCTTAAAGGAACCGGCGGACACCCATGAGTTCGAAGAACTCCAAAGGAGCCGTCGCATTTTGAGAAGACCCTAAGTTTTCCATCGGCTAGGATCCCAAACCGACCAGCTTCGATATCCGAGGGAAAAGTTGCCGGAAGTGGAAATCAATACACTTGAATTGACTGACCTTGCGGTAGCCGCCGATACGCTGCACTCCAGGTTCTCCCGCCAAGCGGCCACGAGCCCCGAGGCCACGGCACTCACCGCCGGCGGAACTTCGATGTCCTACGCGGAGCTCCACACCCTGGCCGGATGCATAGCTGGTCGGCTGGTCGCCGCCGGTGTGCGGCCGGGCGATCTGGTGCCGGTATTCGTCGCCCGCCGCCAGGTCGTGCCGGCCATTCTCGGCGTTCTCATGGCCGGCGCCGCCTACGTGCCGCTCGACCCCCGCTATCCCGACGCCCGCCTGGAGAGCCTGGTCGAGCGGGTGGCTCCCCGGGTGCTTCTGACCGATGAGGAGCTTGCCGGTCGCGCTGGGAAATGGCACCCGAGCCCGCTCGTGTTCGCCGGCGAGACCTCGGATCGGGACTGCCCGGCGGCGAGCGTCCAGGTGGACCCGGACGATCTCGCCTACGTGATGTTCACGTCGGGATCGACCGGAACCCCTAAAGGCGTGCAAGTCACCCACCGCAACGTCACCCGGCTCATGGCCGCGACGGCAGACCTTTATGGTCCCGACTCTGACGACGTGTGGACGATGCTGCACTCCTACGCCTTCGATTTCTCGGTGTGGGAGATGTGGGGGGCGTTGCTCTTCGGCGGCCGTCTTGTCGTCGTCGACGACGACAAGGCCCGTACGCCCGACGAGCTTCTCCACCTGATCGACCGCGAGGGCGTCACGGTCCTCAGCCAGACGCCCTCGGCCCTGGCCGCACTGGCCACTGCCGACGAGGGCCGACCGGCCCGGCTCGACCGCCTGCGATTGATCATCCTCGGCGGTGAACGGCTCGACCCGCCCTCACTCGGCGGATGGTTCGGCCGTCGAGGGGACGAACACCCCCGTGTGGTGAACATGTACGGGATCACCGAGACGACCGTCCACGTCACCCACCGCCGGATCACGGCGCAGGACGCGGCCGCCGGCACCGGCAGCCCCATCGGTGTGCCGTTGTCCGACCTGGCCGTTTCGCTGCGGGACGAGCAGGGCGCGCCGACCCCGGTGGGTGAGGTCGGCGAGATCTGGGTCTCGGGACCCGGCTTGGCCCGCGGCTACTTCAACGACGACGAGGCCACCGCACGTGCTTTCCGCACAGCGTCCTGGGGGCCCGGGGACCAGCGCCGGACCTACCTCAGCGGCGATCTCGCACGGGCGGGGGCCGACGGTCAGCTCTTCTACGTCGGGCGGCGCGACGAGCAGGTGAAGGTCCGCGGCTACCGAGTCGAACTCGGCGAGATCGGCGCGGCGCTCAAGGCTCACCCGGACGTCGTGGACGCCTGCGTCGTGACCGACACCGGCGAGTCGGTGGGGTCCCGGCTCCTCGCCTGGGCGACCGTCCGCTCCGGCGGCCCGGACGCGGACGGGCTCCGTGCCTTCCTGAGCGATCGGCTGCCCGGCCACATGGTCCCCAATGAACTGCGCATCCTGGACCGCATGCCGCTGACACCCAACGGCAAGGTCGATCGCCGGGCACTGCTCGACCAGGCCCGTGCGGTGACGAGGGTGGTGGACCCGGCCGTGGGACAGCACCCCCCTACCGACTCCCTCGAAGCGGCAGTGGCCGGTATCTGGGCCGGGGAGCTCGGAGTTGCCGAGGTGAGGTCCGCGGACGACTTCTTCGCTCTCGGCGGCCACTCGTTGATGGTGATCAAGGTCGTCAGCCGCACACGCCGGGAACTCGGCGCGGACGTACCGGTGCGCGCGCTGTTCGAAGCACCGCGTCTCGCCGACTTCGTTGAGCGGGTCCGTGCCGGAAGTGCGGGGTGAGCCGGTGTCGTCGACCGCTGTCGAGCGGCCATTCGGTCAGCCCGCGCGCTGAAGGCCTCGCCGGCACCACCGGACCGGCCCCTTTCGCGGCCGGGTGGTCTCTCACGCTTGTCTTCGTACGTCGCGCTGCCGCCGCCCGCTGAGTGGCCGCAGGGCACCTCGATCCTCCAGGAGTTCTCATATGCAGCCAACGCCACTTCACGCACGGCCCATCGCAGTGATCGGTATGGCGGCACGTTTCGCAGGAGCCGACAACGTCGAGGAGTACTGGGCCAACCTCGTCAACGGCGTCGAGTCGGTCAGCCGTCCGGACGAGGGTGAGTCCGTGCCGGACGACGGCGTAAGCGACGGCCGCTATGTGCGCGCCGTCGCGAAGGTCGGTGACGTCGAGTCGTTCGACGCCGACCACTTCCGCGTACCGCCGGCAGAGGCCGTCACCATGGACCCTCAGCAGCGCGTGCTGTTGGAGGTGGCGTCCGCGGCTCTGGAGGACGCCGGCTACGCCGGGGAACGTGAAGCGGTCGTCGGTGTGTTCGTCGGCTCCGGTGAGAACCACTACTTCCGCGAGTACGTCGCCCCGACGGAGGCCCGCGCGGGACGCGGCGGCGACGTGCGCATCACGCTGGCCAACGAGAAGGACTTCCTCGCTCCGCGAATCGCCTTCAAGCTCGGTCTCACCGGGCCCGCGATCACCGTGCAGACCGGCTGCGCCACGGCACTCAGCGCTGTGGCGCTCGCCTGTGCGTCGCTGGCAGCCGGCGACTGCGACATCGCCCTGGCCGGTGGCGTGAGCCTGCTCATGCCCGACGTCGACGGCTACACCTACACGGAGGGCGGGATTCTGTCGGCGGACGGGCGCTGCCGCGCCTTCGACGCCGGGGCTTCCGGCACGATACCGGGCTCCGGCGCCGGAATCGTGGTGCTCAGGCGCGACGCCGACGCGCAAGCCGGTCGCGACCGCCGCAGGGCTGTGATCCGTGGATGGGCGGTCAACAACGACGGTGGATCACGCGCCGGGTTCACCGTCCCGAACATCGACGGCCAGGAAACGGTCATCCGCACCGCGCTCGCGCGCGCGGACATGACACCTGAGCAGGTCGGCTACGTAGAAGCCCACGGCACCGGGACCGCGATCGGCGACCCGGTCGAGTTCGAGGCGCTCCGGCGCGTCTTCGCGACTCCCCACCGACAGCCTCGGACCCTCACGTTGGGTGCGGTCAAGCCCAACATCGGGCACACCGACGCGGCGGCGGGCGTCGCGGGGCTGATCAAGGCGACCCTGGCGGTCGAGCGGGCCGTCATGCCGGGGACACTGCACTTCCGCGCCCCGAACCCCGAGATCGACCTCGACTCGACCCCTTTCACCGTCACCGCCGAGACACGGGCCTGGGACGCCGAGGGACCGCGTGTCGCGGGCGTCAGCTCGTTCGGCCTCGGGGGGTCCAACGCGCACGTGGTTGTCGAGTCGGTGTCCGCCGTTCCGGCCGCGGACGCCGCGCGCTCGCGTCAGGTCCTCGCGCTGTCGGCCCGCTCGGACGAAGAGCTGGAGCGGATGCGGCAGCGACTCGCCGACCGGCTCGCGGCGGCGCCGTCACTGGACCTGTCCACGCTGGCCGACACCGCGCACACGCTCGCGGTGGGCCGGGCGCGCTTCACCCGCCGCTGGGCGGCCGTCGCCGCCGACCGGGCCGAGGCCGTCGCGCGGCTCCGCATCCCCGCCGAGGCCGGCAGGCCCACCACACGGTGGTCCCTGGCAATCCACGGGACGCCCGACGAGTTGGCCGCAATGGGAGAGCGGCTTCTCGCCACCGAGCCGCTACTGGGCCCAGCGGTCGCCGAGCTCAGGGAAGAAGCCGGGCTCACCGGGCAGCCGGGGCTCACAAACCTCGCCCCGCACCAGGCCGGCGCGCTGGCCGCGCTCGGCGTTGTCCGGATCCTGCGCCGCCTGGGGCTGACCTTCTCCCGGATAGACGCGCCGGACTGGGCACGTCCGGCCGCGCAGTGGCTTGCCGGCGGCGCTGATCCCGCGTCACTGGCTGCAGCTGTCGACGCCTGCACCGGCGCCGACGCCGGATCCATCCGCGAGCGGGCCGGTCAGGTCCTGGTCGGCCCATCGTTCGACCTGGCCGAGGTGGCGGCCGCGGCGTGGCGAGCGGGAGTCTGTGTCGACTGGGCCGCCTACTACGGCGACGAGCCGCGCGGCCGGGTTCCGCTGCCGACGTATCCGTTCACGCGCCGTCGGTTCTGGCTCGAGCGCCCCGAGGTCCAGCCGGACCACGTCGAGCCGCGTGGCTCGAGCAGCGCCGACGCGACGAGCGTCGTCGCCTACGTCGAGAAGGTCTGGTGCGAAGTCCTGGGCGTTCAGCACATCGCGCACGACGCACACTTCGTGGACGACCTCGGCGGCGACTCCCTGTACGCGGTGGAGATCGGTGCCCGCCTGAACGCGGGCCTCGGACTCGACATTCCGGTCGACCTCCCGTTCGTCGCTCCCACGATCGCTGCCAGCGCAGCTTTCCTCGATCAGACCCTAGCTATGGAGACAACCTCATGAGCACTGTCAACGACAACACCGCCCTGGTCCGCCGGCTGGACGTGACCGCCCGCATGACCGGACAGGTGGCCGGACTGAGTGAGCGCACCGAGGGCGGCGTGCTGCTCGAGACCTGGGTCGGCCGTTATGTGATCGACAGCGACGGGCGTGTGGTCTGGCTGCTCATCGACGGGCGCCGGAACCTCGCCCAGGTGGTCGACGGCGTGGCCGAGAAGCTGGGACTGTCCGCCGCGGAGGTCCGCGGGCCGGTGCACGACCTCTGCGAGCGGCTGCTGGAGCTCGGTCTCGTCGAGGAGTTGACGCCGGCCGATGCCGCAGCTCTCGCACAGTCGGCAGTCGCCGGATGAGCCGCCCCGCGATCACCCGGGTCGGCCTGCAGCTGGCCGGCTACTCCTTCCCGGGAGTGATGGACAACAAGCTCTTCCAGCACATTGTGGACATCGCGCACGCTGCCGAGGCATCCGGCTTCGACAGCCTGTGGACCATGGACCACGTCCACCAGATCGCGTCGGTCGGCGAGCCGGACGAACCGATCCTGGAGGCGTACACCACCCTCGCGGCGCTGGCGGCCGTCACCTCGGCCGCCCGCCTCGGCGTGCTCGTCTCATGCAATGGATTCCGCAACCCGGCACTGCTGGCGAAGATGGTGACGACCATTGACATCATCAGCGGCGGTCGTGCGGTCCTCGGCATAGGCGCCGGCTGGCACGAGGAGGAGTGCCGCGCCTACGGCATGGACTTCCAGCCGCCCCGGGAACGTCTGGCACGCCTCGACGACGCGGTGCAGATCTGCCGGGCGATGTTCACCGAGCACGCCGCGCGGTTCTCCGGCCGGTATCACAGCGTCGACGAAGCGCTCAATGTGCCCGGCCCGGTCAATCCCGACGGTCCGCCGATCCTCATCGGCGGCGGCGGCGAACGCGTCCTCATCCCCCTGGTGGCGCGGCACGGGGACGCGTGCAATTTCTTCGGCGGACCCGCCACGGTGCGCCACAAAATCCAGGTCCTCGAACGGGCGTGCGCCGCGGTGGGTCGCGACAGCGGCGAGATCAGCAAGACATGGCTGGGGACCGCGATCGTCACCGATTCCGAGGCAGAGCTCCAGGAAGCGCTGGAACGGCTGGGATCCCTGCTGGGCGTGGCGCCGAGCGCGGCTCGAGGCCTCGCGCTCTGCGGCACCCCCGCCGAGGTGCGGCGCCAGGTCGCGGAGTACCGCGCGGCCGGGGTCGACGGCGTGATCGCCACGGTCCTCGACGCCAGCGATCTCGACCATCTGCACCGGGTCGGAACGACACTGCGAGAGGCCATGGATGACTGAGCGCACCAGCGCCCCGGAGAACCACCTCGCTCTGGAAGGCGCCCCCGGCGACGTCATCGCGGCGGTGTGGGCCGAGGTGCTCGACCTGGAGTCCGTCGACCCGGACACGGGCTTCTTCGACCTGGGAGCCACGTCGGCGACAGTGCTGCGGGTGGTCCACATCCTGCGCCGACGCTGGCCGCGCCTGCAGATCGTCCACGTCTTCTCCCACCCGACTCCCGCGCAGCTTGCGGCGTTTCTCGGCGATGCGTGAGCCGAGCGCGGCGGGCCGCTCAGGTCAGCGCGGCACGGACCGTCTCCGCGAGCTCCAGCCACGCGGGGCCGCTGAAGAGATGATCGGCACCGGCGATCTCACGGAACGCGGTCGGGCCTGTGGTCTCGTGGCGCCAGCCGTCGACCTCGGCGCCGCCGAGGTCGACGTCGCATGCGCCGTACACAACGGTGAGCGGCACGTCGAGGGGGGCGTCCGCCGAAGGGGCGTAGTCCGAGACCAGTTTCATGTCCGCGGTGAGGATCGGGAGGAGCACCTCGAGCAGTTCGGGTTCTCGCCGGAACTCCTCGGGCACGTAGCGGGCGAGGTCCTGATCCTTGTCGACGCGGGCGTTCTGGAAGAGACGCGGCGGAAGTTGCGACGCGACGAACAGGTGAGCCACCTCGGGGGCGCTGCCGGATCGGCGCAGCGCGTGCGCCAGCTCAAAGGCCAGCAGCGCCCCGGAGCAGTGGCCGAACAGCGCGACTCGGGGTGCGCCCAGCTCGGTCAGCTCCCGAACCAGCTCGTCGACGACGTCACCGAGGGCTGTCGCCGGCGGCTCCGTCTGCCGGCTCTCGCGGCCGGCGAGCCGGACGCCGTATACGTCGGCCGCGTCGCCGAGCACCGGAGCCCAGGCGCGGAAAGGAGCCGCCCCGGCACCGGCCCACGGAATACATATACAGGCGGTTCCATTCCCTGTTTCCGCACTCCATGGAATCAGCGTCGAGGATTGCTT
This sequence comes from Streptomyces sp. NPDC048415, assembly GCF_040651675.1. Lineage (NCBI taxonomy): Bacteria > Bacillati > Actinomycetota > Actinomycetes > Kitasatosporales > Streptomycetaceae > Streptomyces > Streptomyces sp. NPDC048415. The sequence goes on from NZ_JBEZKJ010000032.1 coordinate 40,214, forward strand.
TGGAATATTCATAAAACAGATCCTACCCTCTGCGTCATTCAAGGCGCAGCGTGACGAAGCTAACAGAATTTCCACAAACCGAGAATCCCTTCTATCCGGGAGATCCTAATGTTTAATCCCACCATCGACGTCATCTGCGCACAGCCGAGGGTCCTCACTCCACCGGACCTTTCCTTCGAAGCCATCCTCAAGCACTTTCCCGGACTGGCCGAGGCCGAGGCCGTCTGTATGACGGGCTCGACGGCGGCCGGGTGGGGCAACACCTTCAGCGACATCGACCTCTATGTGTTCTCCGACAAGGAACTCGTTCTACCGGTCGACGAGACCATGGAGACCTGGCCCGGCGCCGACCCCAGCGGGATCCGCTGGCACAACTGGATGGGCGTCTACGACGGCGCGCGCGTCGACCTGAAGGTGTGGCCGACCAACACGCTCGCCACGGCGCTGGCGCGCTACCTCGAAACCGAGGTCGAGTTCTGCTCCATGGGCGACTTTCTCCAGGATTTCGTCTACCGACTCTCCATCGGTATTCCGCTGAAGAACGAGAAATTCTTCCAGGAAATGAACGAGCTGCTCGACAGCTCGTCGTACAAGCGGGCACTCGCCCGCCTTCTCAAGGCCGACGCAGAGAACTCCTTCACCGATGTCGCAGGTCAGCTCGACTCCGGTGACTTCATGTCGGCTCGTGTGTCCGCCGACATCGCGGCAGATCACGTGGCGGACGCGAGTCTGGTTCTGGCCGGGCAGCTGTGCCGGCGCAGGAAGTGGCTGCTGCGCCGTCTCGAAGGCACGCCGGAATGCGGGATCACGGTCGACGAATATCGCTCGATGGTCCTGGACGGTGCCCGTCCCGGGGAGTCCGACGGCGACTGCGCCCGCCGCGTGGCCCGATGGACCCAGGCGCACCTCGTCCGGCTCGAGGACGCCCTCCTTTCGGCTTCCTGAGCGTACTGGCGGGACCTGCCATGCCGCGTCGCCGTGCTCGCCGAGGGGCCACCACAGACCTCTCGGTGAGCACGGCGACGCCGGTTGACCACCCCTGCGCCGGGCGCAGTTCAAAAGAGAGAAACCACGTGAACAAGGGTGTCGCACCATGAACCAGCTGACCAAGCTCCGCACCGCGCTGAGTGGTCCACAGGATCCCCGCCAGCGGCTGCTCGCGCTGTCGACCGTCGTCAACACCATCGGCATGGGGATATTCCTGTCCACAGGGACGATCTTCCTCATCAGGTCCGCCGGGTTGAGTCCGACGAACGCAGGTATCGGCCTCACGGTGGGGTCGCTGATCGGCTTCGGCTCCGGAGTGCTGATCGGTGACCAGGCGGACCGACGCGGCGCGCGGGAGGTGGTCATCGGATCCATGCTGCTGGAGGCTGTGGCGAGCGTCGGCCTCCTGTTCGTGCACAGCCTGTGGCCGCTGGTGGTCGTGGCCGCCGCCGCTGCCGTCGGCCGCTCGGGAACAGGCAGCGCGCGCGGCGCGATGATCGGCGCGCTGGCCGAGGAGGGCAAGGGCGCGCAACTGCGTACGTACCTGCGTGCCGTGACCAACGTCGGGCTCGCCATCGGGACCATCGGAGCCGCGGTCGTCCTGGCCGTCGACACCCGACCGGCGTACGTGGGCATGATCCTCACCGACACGATCACTTTCCTGATCGGCGCCGGCATCCTGGCGCGGCTCCCGCACATCCCTCCGACTCGCTCCGCCGGAAAGGACAGCGCCGAGCGCAAGAAGGAGCGCCGGTGGGTGGCGCTGCGCGACCTGCCCTACCTCGCGCTGACCGCCGCTTCGTCGGTCGCGAGCCTGCAGTATTTCGTCCTGGTCACGGGCCTTCCCGTGTGGATCGTCCTGCACACGGCGGTGCCGCGATGGGTAGCGGCCGTCGTCCTGTTCTTCGAAGCGGCCATCGTCGCGGCGACTCAGGTCCCCGCGACGCGCTCCATCGACGGGCCGCGCTCCGCGGCGCGGCTGCTCGCGCTGTCCGGCCCGCTGTTCCTGGTGTCCTGGATCCTCATCGCCATGGCGTCCGGGCCCGCCGCGTGGCTTGCGATCACGCTGCTGCTCGTAGGCGTCGTCGTGCACTCGCTGGCCGAAGTCTGGCAGGCGGGTGGCGCGTTCGAGCTTTCCTTCGCCCTGGCTCGACCGGAGGCCCATGGCCAGTACCAGGGCGTGTTCGGTCTCGGATACGGCTTGACCGAGGCGGTGGCGCCCATCGTCGTCATCGCGATGTGCGTCAACTGGGGCAAGCCCGGCTGGATCATCCTCGGGGTGATCGTCGCGGCAGCGGGGTTCGTGTGCGCGCTGGTCGAGCGGATCTGGGCTCGTTCACAGGCTGCGGTCGAAGCCGTGCCGGCTGACGCGTGAGCGGGTGTCCCGTCCGGCGCCGATGGGGCGCCGGCGGGCGCGGCGGCCGTACCGCCTCCGAGTGAGGCACCGTCGCCGGACGCGTGGCGACTTGGACGTCGTGGATCGGCGTCGTTCGGTCTCCAGGCCGTGCAGCCCCGCCGGCGGCCGGGTGACTGCCCGGGCAGTACGTCAGCCGCTGTTCGGCGGATCATCAGGATCGCGGACAGCAGCGGGCTGAAGTGCGGCCCGGGCTCCCGTTGCCGGGCTCCCGGGCCCCGGGATCGTGGACTGCGGGGTTCACTTCTTCTGCCAGCGCTCGGTCTCCGCGAAGAACCCGTCGATCGGGGTCGTACGCCCCGACTCCACCGCGCGCCGGTAGATGAAGGAGCCGACGGCCAGATCGAGGATGCCCAGCCCGAAGGGGGAGAAGATCCGCGGCTTGCTGTCGTCGAACTCCAGCTTGCCGAGCACGGCCTGGGCCAGCGTCCCGTCGATGAAGTCGCGGTGACCGCAGGCCTGTTCAGCCAGGTGTGGGGAGGTCTGGGCGGTCAGGCAGTGGTCGATGTCGTCGACCACGTTGTGCGACGCCAGGACGATCTCGGGGGCGATGTCGCGCAGCGAGATGTTCAGCACCGTCTGATGGGCGGAGAAGACGTCGAGGCCGCTGATGTACGGGGTGGCAGCCGTCGTCGCCAGCACGACCACGTCCGCGCCGCGCACCGCGGACTCCAGGCTGTCCGCCGTGGTCGCCGCGACCCCCAGCGTCTCGCGGGAGTACGACACCAGCTCATCCGCGTAGCCGGACACCTGGTCGTACACCGCGAACTCGCCGATCTCCCACTGCCCGGCGGTGAAGAACTCCAGGATGTTGCGCGCGATCACACCGGCGCCCACGACGGCGATCCGGTGCGCGCGGGTGGACCCGTGCAGGGTCGAGGCGCCCAGGACGCAGGAGGCCGCCGTGCGGGCGGCGCTGATCTGGGACGCCTCCAGGCAGGCGAACGGATACCCGGTGGCGTAGTCGTTCAGCAGGAGCACGGCGGAGGCCCGGGGAACGTTGCGTGCGACGTTGTCCGGGAAGCTCGCGATCCACTTGATGCCAGCCACGTCGTGATCGCCCCCGAGGTACGCGGGCAGCGCGATGATCCGTGCCGAGGGCTTCTCGGGGAACCGCAGGAAGTAGCTGTTGGGGTTGATCGACTGCCCCGACTCGTGGGCCAGGTACGCCTCTTTCACGACGTCGAGGATGTCCTGCCGTGACTCGGAGATGACCTCGCGAGCCGCCCTTCCGCTGACTACATCAAACGCGAACAAGGTGTCTCCTTCTCGGGGCTCTGCCGGCGTGTCAGCGCGTCGACAGGATGAGTGGGGTCGATGCCGAAACGAGCGGCGGCCCAGTCGTCGTCGTACACGGTGTCGAGATAGCGCTCGCCCATGTCCGGTGCGATGGCCACCACCCGGGAGCCGGGGGGGATCTCGGGCGCGGCCCGGTACACCGCCGTGAACACCGAGCCGGTCGAGCCGCCGGCCAGCAGACCGTGCCTCCGGGCGAGCATCCGGCAGGTGCGCACCGCCTCGGTCTCCTCGATCAGCATGACCTCGTCGACCAGGTCGGGGCGGCAGATCTCAGGTGGGCGGCTGGTGCCCAGACCGGGAATGTGCCGGGGGCCCGCAGGGGTGCCGAAGGTGACCGAGCCGAGCGTGTCGACGGCGATGATCCTGGTATGCGGCGAGACCTCACGGAAGTACGTGGCACAGCCGGTCAGGGTGCCGGTCGTGCCCGCGCCCACGAACAGGAAGTCCACGTTCTCTATCTCGGCGAGAATGGATGCGGCTGTACGGGTTTCGTGGACCCTCGGGTTGGCGGGGTTGGCGTACTGATTCGGCCACACCAGCAGGGGATCGTCCGCCAGCATGCGCTCGATGTGGGCGATGCGCATGCCCAGGAAGCCCCCGTTCGCGTCCCGCTGGTCCACCACCGCGACGGACGCGCCAAGGGCACGCATCAACGCCACGTTGTGCGGTGCGGCGTTGACGTCGGTCACGCAGCTGAAGGCGTAGCCCTTCGCGGCGCAGACCATGGCCAGGGCGACGCCCAGGTTCCCCGACGAGGACTCGACGACGCGTCCGCCCGGAGTCAGCAGCCCGCGCCGCTCGGCGTCCTCGATCAGCCCGACTGCCGTCTTGAGCTTCACGGAGCCGGCCGGATTCAGTCCCTCGATCTTGAGATACAGCTCGCTCCCCGGGAGGACGTCGCCAAACCTCAGGAAGACGTCGTCGGTGACAAGGTCGCAAACGGAATCCTTGATCACTGGCTTGCCTGGCGCGGCTGTACCAGAGCCTCCAGAACCGCCATGGCGCTGGTGAGCTTCATCTCCGCCTGGGTCCAGGCGAGCGACCGGTCGCCCTCCAGCACCTCTGAGGAGATCTCGTCACCGCGATGGGCCGGCAGGTCGTGCATGAGCACGGCATCCGGCCAGCGGCTCATGAATGCCGCGTCGATGTGCAAGTAGCGGAATTCCTCGCGCCAGTTCGCGTTGGGCTTCGACGTCCCGGTGGTCTGCCAGCGGGTCGTGTACACGACGTCGACGGCGTCGGGGGCCTCGTCGAGCGCGTGGACCTGCCGTATCGAGGAGCCGCGTTCGGCGGCCCGGACGCGGGCGCGGGCCACTTCGGCCTCGGGCACGCCGTAGCCGGGCGGGGTGAGCAGGGTCAGCTCGATCCCGGTGCAGTGGGCCAGGCCGTGCGCCAGCGCCACGGCGCTGTTGTTGCCCTCACCGACATACAGCACCTTGATGCCGTCCAGGGCGCCGAAGTGCAGGCTCATGGTCGCGAGGTCGCAGATTCCCTGGGTGGGGTGCTCCTCCAGGCCCATGGCGTTCACCACGGGGAGGCCGCCGACCCGGGAGAGGGTCTTCAACTGGGCCACGGGCCCCGCGGTGCGCGCGACCAGAATGTCGAGCATACGACCGAAGACGCGGCCGGTGTCCTCCACGGACTCGCCCGTCTCCAGCTGGAGGTCGTGCGGGCCGTAGCTGATGACCTGGCCGCCGAGGCGCAGCGCGGCGGTGGTGAAGGCCGTACGGGTGCGGGTGGACGTCTTGGTGAACAGGATGCCCGCGATCTTCCCCCGCAACGGCTCGTCGTGATCCGTCCGGTCGGCGAAGAACGCACGGGACCGGCACACCAGTTGGTCGAGGTCCTTGTCCTCGAGGTCGGCCAGGGAGAAGATCCCCAGCTCCGAACCGTGCTCAGGCAGTCCCAGCAGGGATCGGCCTGTTGCAGCCATCTCACATCTCCTCATAGACGTCGTCAGAGCAACCCGCGGACGTGAAGGCGTCCCGAGCCCCGGCCACGTTCAGTACTCCGACAGATTCGAACAAGTGAAAGGTGTGCCGTGCGGAAGCCCGGACGCCGCCCCGCAGTCGCTCGGGGCGTAGCAGTCGGCGACGATCTCGCGCACGGCCGCGTCGTCCAGCCCTCAGCGCCGAGCGAGCCGCGCACCGGCACCAGGTCGGGCGTGAGGCTGCGGCTCACCAGCTCCGGCAGGCAGCGCGCGGCACGTACGCGCAGCGCCGGCGTGCCCTGGCAGAGCTCCTTGAAGAACGCGGCGAAGTACGCGTGGTGGCGCCCTTCGTCCTCGGCGTGGTCACGGACGATCTCGCGGACGGTGCCGACCACGGAGGGGTCCTTCGGTATGTCCTTGAGGATCGAGGTGACCAGCGTCTCGAAGACGACCACCTGGAGCAGCTGGACGAGGACGGGCTCGCCGGGCAGGACCTCGGCACCGATCGCCTCGAGGCGGCCTCGGGCCGTGTCAAGTGCCTGCCACCGCGGACACCATCAGCCACAGTCCGACAGCGCACAAAGCGGTCCCCGCGCACCTCTCCAGGACCTTTCGCCATCTCTCCTCGCGGAAGATGTGGCCCATGCGCGCCGCGAGAACGCCATAGGCGAGCAGCGACAGGAAACTCAGGGCAATGTGAATCGACGCCAGCAGCGCGGCGGCTCCGAGCGTCGACCCGTGGGAGGGCAGGAACTGAGGGAGCAGGGACGTGTAGAAAACGCCGACTTTGGGGTTTCCCAGGTTCGTCAGCGCGCCCTGCCGCCAGTCCCGGCCGGCGGGCAGCTCGGGCTCCGCCACCCGGGACCCGGCGATGATCGCCTGCGCCCCGAGCAGGACGAGATAGACGGCGCCGGCCACTCTGAGCACGGCGAAGAGCGTCGGAGAGGCGGCGACGGCGGCCGCGAGTCCCGCCGAGGACAGCAGGGCCCACGCTGCCAGCCCCGTACAGACGCCGGTCGTGGTCCGGACAGCACTCCCGGAGCCGCCGCTCAGGGTGTTGCGCACCACGACGAGCGTGTCGGCTCCGGGGACGACCACCACCAGGCAGGCCAGCGCCGTATAGCCCGCGATGTCAGTCAACGTGCCGCTTCTCAGCCGAGCTTGGGCTGAGCGACGCGAAGGAGGACGATCAGGTCCCAGCGAATGTCGTACTCCGACGTGAAGAGCGCGGAACGGGACCGTTTGAGCGAGCGCGAGGGCATCTGTTTTCTCCCACCGTTACTAACCGACTGAACGCCGCTTGTGGCGGCTTCGCAAGACTCGCTCCCGGCCCTCGCTGAACTCCAGCCTCGCGGACATCATCTCCATGCATTGCATGAACATGAACGCAGTCCGACGCATGGCTGGCGAACGCATGCCGTCCCTCAGCTTCCTGCAGTTCAGCAAACTGGGCCGGACCGTGATGGACCGGCATACCGCCGCACCGCACAGTGGAAGAACGCATATCCGGCTGTCGCACGGCGTCGAAGAATCCGAGAGAAGAGACCGCCCTTGTCCGTACTTCCACCCGCCACCGGTACCCATGTCCCCTTGAGCCGCCGCTCCGTCTTCGGACCGTTGCGCATCGGTGTCCTGGTCTCCGCGACCGGCGCCAACCTCAGCACACTGCTCGGCATGCAGGACGCGCACCCGGAGGAGTTCCAGGTCTGTCTGGTCGCCTCGCACGGGGAGCGGGTCAAGGCCCTGGACGTGGCACGCCGGGCCGGCGTCGAGGCGTGGACCGGCGACTTCGACCGCCACTGTGGCACCGCGTCGGCCGCGGCCGACCCAGAGGCCCGCGCGCGTTACCGGGCCCGGGCCCGGGAGTGGCACGACGGTCTGGACTCACGACTGGCCGAATGGGAGCGGCGCAACGGCGAACTGGACCTGATAGTCCTCGCCTACCACCGCTGGATCGAGGGCCGGCTCCTGGAGCGCTATCAGGGCCGCATGATCAACCAGCACCCGGCCGACCTCTCGGTCCTGTCCGACCAGGACGCACGGGAGTTCATCGGCAGGGACCCCGTACGGCTCGCCATGGCGGCGGGCCGTCCCACCACGCGCACCTCCTGCTTCCTGGTCAACCCGACCCAGGACGGCGGCGCGGTGCTGGCCATGGGACCGGAGGTGCCCGTGGGGGAAAGGCGGCCGACCTCGGAGGACGCCTGGCAGCAGGAGTTGGAGCAGAAGAGCCGCAGCGACCGCCCCTGCCTGCAGTGGACCGTGCGAGCGTTCGCGGCCGGGCGGCTCGCTCTCAGCGACAGCACACACCCTGACGGCAGCCGCGTCGTCCTGGTGGACGGACAGCCGACGCCGTTGGGCGGCCGGCGGATGACCGAGGAAGCATCAGCATGACCGGACCCGAGATCTCAGCCCGCGTTCCCGCCTTCGCCGGGGCGGGCAACCTCGTCTACCGCGAGCCCGAGGTGCCCCGGTTCGTCTCGGGCGAGGGCTGCTGGCTGACCGCCGCCGACGGACGCCGGTACCTGGACGCGGAAGCCGCCAACGGCACCGTCGCCTGGGGCTACGACGCCGAACTGCTGCGCGAGGCGCTGGCGCGCTGCGAGCAGCTGCCGGCTCTGCCCTCCTTCTGCGAGTCCGAACTGCGGCTGAAGGTGCTGTCCCGACTGGAGCGACTCGTCTCGGGCGCCCTCGGCACACCCGGGCGCGTGGAACTGGACCTCGGCGGCGCGCAAGCGATGGAGACAGCGCTGCGCATAGCCTTCGCGGCCAACGGGCCCGGCACGGTCGTCGTCTTCGAAGGGGCCTTCCACGGCCGCTCCGGAGTGACGAGCATGCTCAGTTCGAGCCCCCGCTACCGCGAACTGCTCGCCGCGTGGGGTCTCGAGGTGGTCCGGCTGCCCAGCCCGGACTGCCGGCGGTGTCCGCACTCCCCCGCCAGCGGCTCGTGTACGACCGGCTGCCGCGAGGCCGTCGCCCGCTGGGGATCCGAGCTGACCGGGGTCGGTGGCAACGGCTTCCGGCGCAAGGTCTCGGCGTTCGTCTTCGAGTCCGTACAGAACGTCGGCGGCATGGTGGAGCCCGAGCACGAGTTGCTGCGCTCCGCCGTGGACCACGCTCGGGAGCAGGGCGCGGTGGTCATCGCAGACGAGATCTTCACCGGCATGCACCGGGTCGGACCGCGCTGGGGCTTCCAGCGAGCCGGCATCACTCCGGACGTCGTGGTGACCAGCAAGGGCCTGACCAACGGCGGTGCGGCGCTGAGCATGGTCTGGTCGCGCGAGCCCTTGGGCAGTCCCGACCAGTACCGGCCCGGCAGCCACTCCTCCACGTACATCGGCATCCCGAGCGCGCTGGCCGTCGTGGACACGGTGCTGGACCGCTGGGAGCAGTGGACGACGGTAGACAAGGACATCCTCCAGCTGGAGGAATCGATGCGGGAACGGCTGACCGCCGTCGCGGAGCGTCACCCCGCCCTGGTCCGCGAGGTCGATGCCATGGGCGGCACGGCTCGTATCGTCCTGGGCGGACCGCACGCCGGCCGGCTGCGTCACCTCTTCCGCTCGGCACACCCCAAGGCCGGGGTCCTCGTCGCCACCACCGGCATGGCACCCGACGTCATCAACGTGCATCCGCCTCTGGTCATCCGGGAGAGCGAACTCGACGTGTTCGCCGAGGTCTTCGACACCGCACTGAACGGGCTCACCTAATGGGATTGGAGACGGAACGCAAGTTCTTGGTGCGACGCGGCTGGCGCGAGGCGGTGGTCCGGACACGGGAGATCCGCCAGGGCTATCTGTCCGACGATCCCGACCGGGCCGTGCGGGTGCGGATCACCGACGGGCAGTCCGCGCACTTCACCATCAAGGGCGCCCGCGAGGGCGCGCTCAGGCCCGAGTTCGAGTACCCCGTACCCCTCGACGACGCCGGGGAGATCCTCGCGCGGCTGTGTCCGCAACCGCTCGTGGAGAAGGTACGGCACTACCTCGGCGGGCCGTACTACGGCTGGACCGTGGACGAGTTCTACGGCTCCAACGCGGGCCTCGTCCTCGCCGAACTCGAGGCGGACGACGCCCAGGCCGTCACCGACCTGCCCCCATGGATCGCCGAGGAGGTCACCACGGACCTCCGCTTCGACAACTCCCGTCTGCACGGGAATCCGTATCCCGGCTGGGCGCCGCCCCCGCCTGTCGCGACACTGTCGCGGGACCCCGCCGACGCGGAGCTGGTGATCTTCGACAACGACGGCGTGCTGGTCGACTCGGAGCCGATCGCCAACCGGGTGCTCGCCGCCCTGCTCACCGAATCCGGGTTCCCCACCACCTTCGAAGTCAGCATCCGCCGCTACATGGGCGGCACCCTGGACCGTGTGCGGGCCCTGGTCCGCGCGGAGACGGGACGCGAGATCCCGGCCGACTTCGCGCAGCGCTATCAGGAGCGGCTGAAGGCGGCGTTCGAGCGGGAATTGTGCCCCGTCCCCGGCATACAGGACGTCCTTGCCGCCCTGGGTGAGCGCGGAACCCCGTTCTGCGTCGCGTCGAGTTCACCACGAGACCGTCTCGACCTCGCCCTGACGGTCACCGGGCTCGCCCCCCACTTCGGGCACCGCGTGTATTCGGCGAGCGACGTCCTGCGGGGAAAGCCCGCCCCGGACCTCTTCCTGCACGCCGCCGTGCGCATGGGCGTCGACCCCGCCCACGCCGTGGTGATCGAGGACAGCGTGCCGGGAGTCGACGCCGCGGTGGCCGCCGGCATGACCAGCATCGGCTTCGCCACCCTGACTCCGGCCGACCGTCTGAGCCGGGCGACGTACGTGGTGCGTGACACCTCGGGCCTCGCCGACCGCCTCGGCCTCCCCACCGGGAGGCCGGCCTGAACCCGCCGGGTCAGCCATCGACGTCGGCGTCCCCCTCTTCGTCGTCGGCGTCCAGGACCCCCGAGGCGGCAATCAGCACTCCCAGTTGGCAGCGGCTGCGCGCGCCGAAATCCTCATAGATCTTGGCGATATGGCCACGGCAGGTCCGCACGCTCACCCCCAAGCGGCGGGCGATGGCGTTGTCGGTCTCCCCGTCGGCGAGCAGTTTGATGATGGACATGCGAACGCCGGACAGCAGGGTCTTCACTTCGGGCGCCCGGTTGTGGGCCGAGAACGGTGTCGCGTCGTTCCAGAACCGTTCGAAGACCGAGACGAGGAACTCGACGACGGCCGGCTGATGGATGGCGAGCGCGATCTGACGGTCACTGCGGGCCGGGATGAAGGCGACCTCGCGATCGAAAATGATCAGCCGATCGGTGCACTCGTCGACGCTGCGCACGGCCCCGCCGTGCGTGGAGACCTGCTTGACGTACTGCCGGGTGGCTGAATGGAAGCGGGCGGAGTGCTGGTAGATGGTGCGCATCTGGACACCGCGCTCCAGCATGGCGCGGGTGTGCTCCCAGGACGCGGCCAGGCTCTCGGCCTTGCGGCCGCCACCGGGCTGCACGGTGAGCACTTCCTCCGTGCAGCGCGCGGCCGCGCTCTCCAACTCGGCGTTGATGGCGTCGAGTCCGAGGATCGTGCTGATCTCGTTCCTGTCCTCGGCTTCATGGATGGCCTCGCTGTACGTGACCTGATAGCGCCCCAGGTCGGCGCGGAGCCGTTCCGCCTCGCGTTCGAGGTGTTCGAACTGCTGGTCCAGTGGGGCCATCAGCCGGGAGACCGCGCTACGGGGAGTGGAGACGCCGAAGGCGCTCCCCTCTCCGAGCAGAGGGACCAGCAGCTCGTATCTGCTGAGCCACTCGGCGGCCGCCGCGGTGCGCCCCTCGCTCCAGCCCAGCATGTCCGCTGCCTCGGACAGTTCCAGGTCCTGTACACGGATCATCAGCCGGTAGAGCTCGACTGAATCAACCTCTCCCGTGTTCACACCCTGTTCGGTGCGTTGTGTACGCAGTGTTCCTCCCCCGAAGGACACGGTCGCCATGCTGTCGAGTCGCGCGTTCCTCATACCGAGGAAGCGAAATCGTCCAGCATGGACTCCAATTCCGCGCTGAATCGCGCCACCCGGTCACCGGGCACCCACGGCGGGAACTCGATCCGTCCGGACATTCCGAGATCCCCACGGTCGGTGAGCAGAACGGTCCACGGCCAGCGCGCTCCCAGAGGGCTCACGGGCAGGGACCGCACCGTGCAACCCGGGATGGAAAGCGTGGTGGCCGGATCGCGGTCCCACGCGAGAACCAGTGGCGCGAGGGATCGGGTGTCGCGCCGGCCCAGTTCGGCCATCAGCGCCGGGAAAGGCACTCTCGACAACTCGCGCGCCTCGGCGATCACCTCGCGGGCGCGACGCAGCGCGCCTTCCGGGCCAGGTGTGTCGCGGCCGTCTCCGGGAGCCGGGCCGAAGGGAACGGTCGTGAGGAAGTATCCCGCGGCGTCGGCGTCGGCGGTTTCGTCGCGGTCTGCTGCGGCGACAGCGAACCGCCCGTCGGTCTCGGCGAGTTGACACGCCGGCTCCAGTACGGCAGCCAGGGTGACCGCGAACACCGTCGTGCCGTTGCGCCGCGCGCACTCGCGCACCCGGGACCAGACACCTGGGCCAACCGCCAGTTCCGTGATACTGCACGAGCTCTGTACCGGACCGCTCTCCTGCCCGCCTTGCGGCGGCAGCCAGGCGCTTACCCGGTCGGCCGCAGCGCGCACGGCCAGCTTGCCCTCCGTGGAATCGAGGTAACGCCGCTGTCTATGCGCGTAGTCGGCATGGCCGTGTTCCTCCGGGAGGCGAGGGGCCTTGCCGCTCAGCGCGGCCGCGAGCTCCTCGAGCACGACCCGAGCGCTCCATGCGTCGATCACGAGATGGTGCCAGACGAGCAGCACGCGGACCGAGTCCGGTGTGGTGAGCACGGCGGCGCGGACGAGCGGGGCCTGTGTGACGTCGAAGGCCGGGCGCTGCAGGTCGGCAAGCAACTGCTGCCAGGCATCGTCGAGGCTCTCCCCGGGCACCGTGGACCGCACCTCGACGGAGATCGGTTCGCCGTCGGTCACGAAGAGCGCGCCGGTCTCGTCGATACGTCCGCGGAAGACGGAATGCCGGTTGAGTACGGCTGTCAGCTCCTGCGCCGTCCGGTCGGGGTCCACGGCTCCGGTCAGCTCCAGTGCCACGGACTCGTGGAAGGCGCCGGGAGCAGCGTCGACCAGCTCAGCTGCCCACATCCCGGCCTGGCCCGGAGTCACGGGCGCCGGGTTCCGTCCCGTCTCCTCGTCGTCCGACGCGTCGTCGACGGGCATCGCCGATATCTTCGCCGCCAGGTCGGCCAAGGTCTCCGCTTCGAGAACGTGGACGGCTGAAACGGTTCGGCCGGTGGCCGAGCGCAGCGCGATGGACAGCCGCGCCGCCTGCAGCGAGTCGCCGCCCACCTCGGCGAACCCAAGGTCCAGTGCCGAAGCCGGTGTGTGGGGCAGCACCGCGCGGCAGGCGTCCTCGACGGCGCGCTCGTACTCGTCGCGGGCCGGGCGCGCCGGCGAGTCGTCCGGCTGCGGAAGCGCGGCGCGGTCGAGCTTGCCGTCGCTGGTCATGGGTATCCGTTCCAGCGCGAAGAAGCGCCGGGGTACGGCCTGCGCGGGCAGCTCCTCGGCCAGGCGCGCCCTGATCACGGCCCAGAAGTCGCCGCCGGCTTCGCCGGCACCATCCGAAAGCACCACAAACGCTGTCAGCACCAGCGGTCCGGCGGGACCGGCCGGGCGGGCGAGCACGGCGACGTCCGCTATCTCGTCGAGCCGCCTGAGCGCGACCTCCGTCTCCGCCGGTTCGATGCGGACGCCGTCGATCTTGAGCTGGTCGTCGATCCTGCCGAGGAAGGTCAACTCGCCCGCGGCGTCGGCGGCGACGAGATCGCCGGTCCGGTACATCAGGCCGTCGCCGTCGGCGGCGGGCACGAAACGCTCGGCGGTTCGGCTCGGATCGTGCAGGTAGCCGAGGGCCAGGCCGCGGCCGGCGACGCACAGCTCCCCGGGCTGTCCCGGCTCGACCGGAGCGAGGCGATCGTCGAGCACAAAGCCGCGGTTGCCTTCGATCACCGATCCGATCGGGGTCCGCTGCTGCGGTTCGGCGCATCGGTCGGGAACCGTGTACAGGGTGGCGCACACCGTGGTCTCGGTCGGCCCGTACCCGTTGATGACGACCACCTCGGGCATCAACGACCCCAGATCGACCAGGAGTCCGATGGGAATCGGCTCAACGCCGGTCAGCAGCCGCCGGAGCCGGGGGGCGGAACCGCCGTTCATGACCCGGTCGCGCAGCGAGGGGAGGAACTGAGGAGGCAGGTACGCCGAGTCGACGTGCTGCTCGGCCAAGTAGTCGAGCGTGGCGTCGATGTCACGGCGGTGCGAGTCCGGCACAGGCACCACGGCCCCACCGTTCGACAACGCACTCCACATCTCGTACACGGAGACATCGAACCCGGGCGACGTCCACCAACTGTGCCGCGCTCCTGGGCTCAGCGGCGCGCGGCTCTGGAACGCGGCGAGCAGGTTGTGAACGCCGCGCGCCGGGACAACGACGCCCTTGGGCCTGCCGGTGGAACCGGAGGTGTAGATGACGTAGGCGGGATCGTCGTCTTCCGTGGAGGGATCGTGCCGCTCCGGGCCCGGTGATCCGGGTGCGGCCGACGTCTCCAGCAGACACAGGGCCGCACGCAGGTCATCGTCGTGGGCCCGAAGAACGACCGAGGGCCGGGCGTCCTCCAGGATCTGCTCACGCCGCTTCGCGGGGCCCGACACATCGACCGGGAGATACGCCGCGCCGACCGCCACTGCGGCCAGCACACTGACGACGAAGCCCGAGCCGACGGGCATCTCAACTGCGACGAGATCACCCGCACCGACCTTCCGCATGCGCAGACGGTCCGCCAACGTGGCTGCGGCGTCGGCCAGTTGCCGGTAGTCGAGGGCCCCCTCCGGGCCAACGTAAGCCTCGCGGTCGGGGTGGGCACCGGCGACCCGGAGGAACATCCGCCACAAGTTGCCATGTGTCACAGTGGGACCTCCTCGCGCGATGGTGCAGAGCACGTCTGCGCCACCAACTTGGCCGTCTGTTCGGGTTGTTCCAGCCAGAAAAAGTGACCGGCCGACAGCACCGTGAAGTGGGCGCCGGGGATCGCGGAGGCCAGCTTCTCACCCGACTCGACAGGAACGAGACGATCGGTGTCGCCGTGTACGACGTGCGTCGGCACATTGATTCGGTGCAGTCGCTCAGCGGTGCTGTGAAGGGCGACTGCACCAATCTGCAATGCGGTCGTCCGCGGGTCCACCGGCAGTGTCAGAGTGGCATCGCGGTACTCATCCCAGGCGCCCCGGCGCACCCGCTCCGGGTCCTTCACCCCGACGCGAAAGATGTTGCGCAGCGTCGCCGGCTTGTCGCCGTGGACGATGGCCGAAGCCAGTACATCCGAGGCAAGGGCCGGTGAACCGGCCCCGCCGGTGTGGGTGCAGCCGAGCAGCAGACTCTCCACCCGGTTCGGATGACGCAGAGCCAACTCCTGAGCGACAACGCCCCCCATCGACACCCCCATGACGTGCGCACGCGGCCAACCGAGCTCGTCGAGCAGGCCAACGGCATCGTCGGCGAGATCAGCCACGGTGAAGGACTCGCACGCCAACGCCGAGTGTCCAACACCGCGATGGTCGTAGGCCACCACGTCGAACGAAGCGGCGAGCAGCGACATCAGTCGCTCTCCCCAATGGAGATGCGTTGCCGCTGTCCCCTGCACGAGCAGCAACGGCAGTCCTGCTCCGCGACGGATGTGGTTAAACGATCTTTCCGTAGGCACGGAGCGTGAGCATAGCGAGGAAAGTACGAAAACTGACGCTCCCTCCGGGAGGACTTACCTGCGCGCCCTCGCTCTCGCAACAGGATTAATCGGGCATCTCCTCACGATTAATCGGGCGAAATGATCAGAGAACCGACACCACTGTGCGTGGTGTCGGTTAGCCCACATGAGATGGGGGTAGCGAACTGCCGCCCTGCGGCGCTATGTCGCCCCTTACAGAGGCCAACGTGGCGGTCAGCATTCCTTCCGCGTGTGACGGTGGGTTATGGCTGCTGGTTCAGCCGACGGGGCGATAGGGGCATCCAGCCTTCCCCCTTCGTGACGGTTCGCCGGTGCCTCGGCGGCACGTTTCGGTCCCTTGGGGTGACTGCGGGCAGGGCTGCGGGCCGATTGCCGCCGGATGCCGGGTTTCACCCGGGATTGATCAAGCTCGTAGCACGGGTAGCGCTGCTGGTCGGCCCGGGTTGAGGCGGAACGCCCACACGAGCTTGGTGCGGATGGTGCCCAGCGCGCCGGGCAAGACGGACAGCGTCAGCCAGGGCCTCGATGTCACCGCGCACCGGCGTCACCTCGGACGCTCCGATGGCCACGTCGGTGTCGCTGCCCATGGCGATGCCCAGGTCGGCACCGGCGAGCGCGGCGGCGTCGTTCACGCCGTCGCCGATGACCGCGACCCGACAGCCCTGTTCCTGCAAGTCCCGTACCAGGTCGGCCTTGTCCTCGGGCGTGCAGCGGGGGTGCGCCTCATCGATGCCCATGGCCGACGCCGCTGCCTGCGCCGGTGCTTCCCGATCCCCCGTGGCGAGCACCGGCCGCACACCGAGGCGCCGCAGCCGGTCCAGGGCACGGTAGCTGTCGGGCCGTACGACGTCCCCGACCTCGATCAGGGCCGCGGGCAACGCGTCGTCCGGCGCGAGGACTTCGACCAGTCGTCCATCGACCCGGCCGCGTACGCCCCGCTCGGGTACAGCGCTGAAGTCCTTCACCTCAGGCAACGGCTCCTCCGGCACGGTTCGTTGGGCGTACGCGTGATCGCCCGGTTCAGCGGGTGCTCCGACCCCCGCAACGCCCACGAGCTGACCGTCCCGGTCGGCAACCACAAGCTGCCCACCTCCGAACAGGTGGCCGCCGCCCGCAAGACCCACCCTGAAGGCACCATCTCGGCCATCCGGCCGTCTCCGAAGCCGGATGCGACCACACGCGTGCTGCTGTCCGGCGTGAACGGCGTAGACGCCGACCACACGCTCGCCGTGTTCGTGGACTCCTACACCGGCAAAGCCGCTCCGTCGACCTTCTCTGTTGCACGTTCTCTGTTGCACGTTCTGTGATCGGACCACACCGCCACGCGTGGGTAAGCCCGTCAGGAGGTGAGGATGCCGATGCCGTCGCCGAGCAGTTTCAACCCGAGAACGAAGAACAGGACCGCCATCACGGCGACATTGTGCTGGGCCGCCCAGTCTTTCCAATTGCCGAGCGTGGTCTTGGCTCGCTCTCCCCCGAGCAGGAAGACTCCCAGCGGGGCCAGCAGGCCGAGGGTGGCGATGAGGACGAAGATTGCCAGGGATGCGATCTGCTGCCCGATCGGCAGTCCGGCTGAGCCGATCGCGGCGCCCGCGGCGATGGTCAGCGGGGCGTTCTTGGCGTTGAGCGCGGCCAGGGCCAGTCCGAGTCCGAAGACCTTGACCGGCGTGAGGCGGTCGATGGCACCCATCCACTTCGGCAGCTGGGCTTGCGACGGATCCTTCGGGCGCCGGTGCCACTGTCGGGCGCCGAAGAAGACCAGGAGCACACCCAGAGCGAGCTTGAGAGCTCCCACCCAGGTGGCGGGGTGATTGTGGGCCGAGGCACCTGCGGGGGAAGCGATCGCCAGCATCACCGCGCCCAGCGCCGAAAGTCCCAGGATCCAGCCGACTGCGAACAGCAGTCCATTGAGGCGTCCCCGAGGCGTGGCGAGGATGAGGATGATGGCGATGATCGGGAGCGGGCTGATTGCGACGCCGGCCGCAAGACCCAGCACGTCACCGAGAACTTTGCCCATGGTTACCTCCGGGTAGGTGGATCAGGGCGGCGATCGAGTCGAGGAAGGCTTCGCGAGAGTGGGTGACCCGACCCGCCCGGGCGGGCAGCCGCGGGCCTGTCGTGCACGTGCCCCTGGCTTGCAGAAAGGCCCCAGTGCGGTCGTCGCCGTCCCGGAGGCTGCGCTTGTGAACGGCGAACTCCCCAGCGGACAGCAGCCATCCGTACTTTCCGGACTGCTGAGCGCCTTCATCAATCAAACCCGCTCATGGTGTGGCGGGTACGGCGCCTGGGCCCAGGGGCGGGCTGTTGCGTACGGCGCCTGGGCCCAGGGACGGGCTGTTACGCGGCGGCCACACAGCTGGCTTCTCGGGGTCACGCGGAAGCGGCTGCCCGGGAACGTGGAACGTGGAGACGGCGTACTCGGTGCACCCCGTTCAAATCCTCCTGCGCTGTTCAATCCTCCTGCGCTTTTGCGGATCTGTCCTCAGGAGCCCGTCAGCACGCGAGGATCTAGCCCTGACCTTCTGCTGCCTTCACGAAATTGGACAAGAAACTGGACAAGCCAGTCGGCACCCGAGGCTGCTTTCCACACCCCCAGGGCCGAAGTTGCGAGGCGGTGCATGTGCGCCCACGGTTGAGGAGTGGGGGCGATGGCGCCTCACATTCGAGCGCTTGGTGACCCGCACCGATCCGTGGCAGGAGAATCCCACGATGACTGCGACGACAGGTTCAAACCAGTCAGCTCAGCCCGATCGCCCGGGCATGACGGATGGGGTGTGTAGCGAGTTCACCGTCTTTACCAAGATCAAGCCGGGTCATGCCGATGCCATGCGTGAGGATCTTGCCACGCTCGCCAGTGGGTCGGCTGACGTGAAGGCCCGTGCGGCGCTGCACCAGATCGGCACCCTGCACGACGCACGCCATGTGCTGTTCGACAACGACACCCGGCACATGTTCGCCAGCGTCTTTGACGGCTCCTGGGACACCTATATCGACGACTTCGGCAAGACGGCAATCGGGGACCGCTTCGACAAGGTCTTCTCGCACACCGAGGGGTTCCCTGGCATCAGCGATCCAGGGGTAAAGGATTGGTTTGTTTCCCAGCAGGGGCCCGCGGGGGTCTTCGTCAGCTCGTATCCCGATCTGACGGTTCAGCAGATCTGGAAGGACCAGCGTGTGAACGAGGCGTTCCAGGATGTGCTGGACACGCCTGAGTTCCGGGCGGCGCTGGAGAACCCGGCCAACGCGGAGTTGGTGGCCACGCCGGCCTTCCAAAAGCTGTTGGAGGAAGCCTCGGCCTAGGCCTACCGGAAGCTGCTGGAGGAAGCCTCGGCCGGGAACCCGGGCACAGCTGACCCTCAGAGCCGACCCACCATCGGTGGACCGCGTCGGCGGGCCGCACCAGTCGCTGCGGGGCTGCCCAGTCAGAGACCGATGTGGAGGCACGAGCGATCATGAACGCGGCGGACAGCAGCAGCCCAGTCGGCGGGGGCGTCGATATCGATGACATCCAAAGCGGAGCATTGCGTCCGCGGCCGGTGCCCTACGAAGGAAAGTACATCCTCCTGCGCGTCGACGACCGCCATGCCGGGCGCGCCCTGCTGCGGCGACTGCTCCCGCTGACTTCCGGCGGTCTGCCCAGCGTGGACCTGAGCCAGGATGCCTGGGTGGCTGTGGCGTTCACCTACCAGGGCCTGAGGGCCCTGGGGGTGCCCCAGGAGTCGCTGGACAGCTTTCCGCGGGCGTTTCGTGAGGGCATGGCAGCTCGGGCTGAGCTGATCGGTGACGTCGGTGAGAGTGCCCCGGACCACTGGGAGGCACCGTTCGGAACGGGCGATGTCCATATCGCGTTGAGCGCCCTGTCTTCCAACGCGGCGCAGCTGGACAAGGAGTTGGAGCGGACCCGTGTCGCGTACGAGGACACGCCCGGTGTCCAGGTGGTCTGGCAGCAGGACGTTCACCAGCTCCCGACCGGGCGCACCACCCTTGGCTTCCGCGACGGCATCAGTCACCCGAACATCGAGGGCGTCGGCCTGCCCGGCTCCAACCCGCAGGAAGTGCCCATCAAGGCCGGCGAGTTCATCCTCGGCTATCCCGACGAAACCGGCAATCCGCCGGCCATGCCCAGCCCCGATGTGCTGGGACGTAACGGTACCTACGCAGCCGTGCGCAAGATCCATACCAATGTGGCGGCCTGGCGCCGGTACCTCAGCGCGAACACCTCCAGCGCCCAGGAAGAGGCGCTCCTGGCGGCGAAGATGATCGGGCGCTGGCCCAGCGGAGCACCGCTGACGCTGACGCCGGAACACGATGACCCGGAGCTGGCGGCAGATCCGCACCGCATCAACAACTTCCTGTACCGGGAGAACGACGATCGTGGCTTCCGGTGCCCCGCCGGTGCGCACATCCGACGCAACAACCCCCGCGATTCCACCATCATCGGCGACGCACGGATGCACCGCCTCATCCGCCGCGGCACCACCTACGGCCCGCCGCTGCCCGAGGGGGTGCTGGAAGACGACGGCGTCGACCGGGGCCTCGTCGGAGTCTTCCTCGGAGCCCACCTTGAACGGCAGTTCGAGTTCATCAAGGCCGAGTGGGTCAACGACGGCAACTTCATCGGCTACCCCGGCGAGAAGGACCCGGTAGCCGGACATCACGACGGAACCGGCAGCGCCACCATCCCGGAGAAGCCGCTTCGGCGCCGACTGCAGAACCTGCCCAGCTTCGTGGTCACCCGCGGCGGCGAGTACTGCTTCCTGCCGGGTCTGCGCGCCCTGCACTGGCTCGCCGAACTGGAGGACTGAGAGCAATTCCTGCCCCCTGAGGCCGCACCACGCTCTCCAAGGAGAGGTCGAAGCCATGGCAGCACAGTTCGTCCCCTACACGCCTGACGTCGAAGACGACGACCCGGACTTCGAGCAGAACGTGCAGACGGTGATCGAAAAGACCGAGAGCTACATCGCCGAGTCGGTCGAGGCCGGTGGCACCGGACGGGCCCTCCGCGACGCCCACGCCAAGGGCTACGGGCTGGTCCGAGGGGAAGTAGAGATCCTGGACGGGCTTGCCCCCGAGTACGCCCAAGGCATCTACGCGACTCCGGGAACCCACGATGCGCTCATCCGCTTCTCCAACGGCTCGCCTCACGCCGGAGCCGACGCGCGACTGGGCTCCGCCACCGGACTGGCCCTGAAGATCTTCGACATCCCCGGCCCGACCCTGCTGGAAGACGAGCCGGACACGGGCACATTCGACTACGCCAACATCAACGGACCGATCTTCTTCTGCAACACAGTCGAGCACTACCTGTTCATCCAGGAGTTGTTCCTGAACGCGCCGGCCTACTTCTCCCAGGGGCGACCCGGCGCACGTCGTTTCTTCACCGAGTTCGTGACCGGAAAGGGAACGCTGGACCAGGACGACTGGGCGTGGGACGAGTTCCTGGCCTTCCTGCGCCTGTCAAAGATCCCCCCCACAAACGTGCTGCTGTCGACCTACTGGACGATGGGCGCGGTCCGGCACGGGGACTACATCGCCAAGGTGCGCATCACCCCCGATCCGTCCTTCGCCGCCGCGGTGGACCGGCGCGACATCGACCCGGCCTCCGCGCAGGAAGTCTTCCGACCGGCCCTGCAGGCCGAGCTGCAGGAGCGGCCCTATGCCTTCGACATCCAGGTCCAGCTCTGCACCGACCTGGAGCGCATGCCGGTGGAGGACACCACCGTGGAGTGGCCCGAGCAGCTCTCGCCGTCCGTCACCGTGGCCAAGCTGCGGCTGCCGCAGCAGGACATCTCCAGCCCGGAGAACCTGGAGAAGATGGACTCACTGTCCTTCACGCCCTGGCGGGTCACCGCCGAGCACGCACCCCTGGGCAACATCATGCGGGCCCGCAAAGAGGTCTACCGGCGCTCCTCCATCCAGCGCCACAAGCTCAACCAGCAACCGCGCACAGAGCCACGCAGCGCCGACGAGGTACTCGGCCCGGCCCAATGAAGCCGACTGATGTGACGGCAAGCGCCCACCCCGGTCACCATCCCTGCTGTACAGCAGGGGAGTACAGCAACCTCCATTACCGCAGTCGACCACCAGCGCCCGGCAACGTGGTCAGATCATGAGACCCGTGCGAGACGGCTCGCGGCGAACTCCTCGGGGGACCACGACACGGACCAGACGTCCAGCGCCCGGTTGCCTGACAGGATCGCCGTCTGCAGGTTCTGCAGCCGTGGACAGGGCTCGACACCCAGCTCGTGGTTGAGCACGGCCCTGAGCCGGTGGAACGCCTCCAGCGAGCGTCCGACACGTCCCGCCCGGTAGAGGGCGATCATCAGATAGGCGCAGAGGTTCTCGTTCATCGAGTTCCTCGCCACCACGCGCGTCAGCTCGCCCAGCAGGTCGGCGTGGCGTCCCAGGGCCAGATCCGACTCGATGCGCCGTTCGAGCGCGCCGAGCCTGCTCTCCTCCAGCGACACAGCCTCGATCTCCAGGACGCTGCCCTTGCGGACGTCCACCAGCGCGGGGCCGCGCCACAACTGCAACGCCTGGCGCAGCTCCTCCGAGGCGCGGCGGTGGTCACCGGCCTCGGAGGCCGCGCGGCCGGCGCGCACCCGGCGCTCGAACACCTCGACGTCCGTCTTGCACGCGCCGTCTTCGAGGAGGTAACCGCTGTGGCAGGTGCTGAGTATCTGGCGTACGCCCGGACGGTCGGAGTCGGCGGCTGCCAGCGCGTTGCGCAGCTGCAGGACGTAGGTCTGCAGGGTGGTGGCATGGCTGCGCGGGGGCCGGTCCCCCCACAGCTCCTCGATGAGCGCCGGCACCGTGACCACCCTGCCCGCGTTCAGTGCGAGCAGGGCCAGGACCTGCCGCTGCTTGGGGGCGCTGGCCGTCACCGGCGTCCCGTCGAGATACAGGGACAGCGAGCCCAGCAGCCCGACGCTCAGCGGCCCGGGCCGCTGCTCGGCGTTGACGGAGTCGTACCTTTCAGGGCCTTCGGACATTCCATTCCTCCAGGCATCGCACCTATCGATCTCGATTCCAAGCATCCCTATACAGCGGGGAGTTGCCCACTGAGCTGCACATCTCCTCAGTGTGAAGAATTCACACGGGGAACCTGAATCGGCGCCTGGCGTCCCGCGGGGGTGGTGGCTGGAAACTTCCATCACCGCAGCGACGGACGCCCCGGCTGGATGCGGCGCGGGAGAGCGGCATCCATGCGCCCGGACGAACGGCCGATCGGATTCCGGCGACACCTGCGGGCCGAGAGCATCCGGGCGAGGCGGCCGATCTCGTCTCGCACCGAAGCGGCCGACCTCGTCCCGCACCGAGGCACAACGGCCCTTTGCGGAGCCGCCATGCAGAAGGGGCCCGCTGCTCGACGGCTCACCACCTGTCGATCGGCATGGGCGCAAGTACCTGACGAGGACCGTGGTGAAGCTCAACGCCCGCAACCGGAGCGGCGCCGTCCGCGTCGCCACCGAGGCCTGCCGGCTCCCCTGAGGGGCGCGGGCGACCCGCGACCGGCCCTCGACCGGCGATCCACCGACGCGCTCGAAGATGCCGACATACGGCGAGGTAAGAGCACCTCCATTCGGCATGAGGAGTGCGTGATGCGCAAGGTCGTTTCCCGGGACGGCACGACGATCGCTTATGAGAAGGCGGGCGAAGGCCCGCCGATCGTGCTTCTCAACGGTTCGTTCCGCGATCACACGATCTTCGACGCGCTCGTTCCCGAGCTGGCGCCGCACTGCACCACCTATGTCTACGACCGCCGAGGACGCGGCGAGAGCGGCGACTCCCCCGAGTACGCCGTCGAGCGGGAGATCGAGGATCTCGAGGCGGTGATCCAGGAGGCCGGTGGCTCAGCGGTGGTGTTCGCCGGGTCCTCGGGCGCGAACCTGGCGCTCGAGGCGGCGCTCACCGGTGCCCCGATCACCAAGCTGGCGCTGCACGAACCGTTCTTCCGGGTCGACGGGTACCCGAAGCCCGTATGGAACTTCGCGAAGACGCTCCGGGTCCTCCTGGCGGAAGAGCGACGTGACGAGGCGGTCGAGCACTTCCTCGGCGGCTTCCTGGGCTTCACCCCCGACACGGTCGCGGAGTGGCGGAAGGGCCCGATCTGGGCGATGAACGAGGCGAACGCCCACACGCTCCTCTACGACACGGCGATCTGCGGCGACTACAGCGTCCCGGTCGACCGGCTCGCCGGCTACCTGACAAAGACCCTGGTCCTCAACAGTGACAGCACCAGCGCCTGGCTGCGCGCGGCGGCGCAGGCGACCACGGCAGCCCTGCCCAACGGCCGGGGACTCGAACTGCCCGGTTCCTGGCACCGGATCAATATGGACGTTCTCGGCCGGGTCCTGGCCGAGTTCGCCACCACCTGAGCGGTCCCACCACCCCGGCCGACCGGTCTTGCCGATCGCCGGGGGGTCGCGCGGTGGTTCCGTTCTGGCGGCGCGGTTTTCGACGATGCGGAGACGGCGCATCGCGACACCGTGGTCACTGATCGCGTCGGCCTGCGCCTTCGGGTAGCGGCGGCCGTGCTCGCTCGTCCAGAACGCCGTTACGGCAACCGGACTCGGTGCCGTCCACGGTGGCCCGGGCGGTGAAGTCCTGGATCAGTTCCGGCATGCGGCGCCCGATGCCCGCGGCGTTGTGCGCCGCGACGGGTCTCCGTCCGGCGCCGACACCCCTGTGGCGGCCTGAGACACGAGCGCCGCAAGGTCAAGATCGCGCCGATCGCCCGTCGACCTCAGGAGGACGTGGACGCGTACGTGACCGCCAGGCCTGGCGGGGGCGAGAGCGGAGGGGCCGACCGCTGGGCCGGCTCGGGCAAGGCCGATGCGGCACGCCTCTCTGACAGCCCGTCAACTCATCTCCAGGAGAACATCGCCGTGACCACAGCTCACACCCCGGCCGCCGGGGACACCGCGGAGGCGGCCTCCGCGGCCGACACCCGCGAGCGCGGCGCCACCGTGTGGCTGACCGGGCTGCCCAGCTCGGGCAAGACCCTCGCCTTCGCCCTCGCCGAGCGCGTGCGCGCCGAGGGCCACAAGGTCGAGGTGCTGGACGGTGACGAGATCCGCGAATTGCTCTCCGAGGGACTGGGGTTCACCAAGGAGGACCGGCACACCAACGTGACCCGGGTCGGCTTCGTGGCGCAGAAGCCGGCCTCCCACGGCGTCAAGGTCGTGGCGCCGGTCATCGCCCCGTACGCCGACTCCCGTGCCGCCGTCCGTGAGCGGCACGCCGCGGGCGGCACGGAGTTCCTGGAGATCCACGTGGCCACCCCCGCCGAGCTCTGCTCCGAGCGCGACGTGAAGGGCCTGTACGCCAGGCAGGCCGCTGGTGAGATCTCCGGTCTCACCGGCGTGGACGACCCGTACGAGGCCCCGGCGAACCCGGAGTTGTGTATCCGGACGCAGGGCCGATCGGTGGCCGAGTCAGCCGCCGAGCTGCACACCTTCCTGACCGAGAGGGGCCTGGTATGACGACCGCGACCCGGAGTCCGATCGAGGCGTCGGAGAACCCCTTCGCGCTGTCGCACCTGGACGCCCTCGAGGCGGAGTCGGTGCACATCTTCCGCGAGGTGGCCGGTGAGTTCGAGCGGGCTGTGATCCTGTTCTCCGGCGGCAAGGACTCGATCGTCATGCTGCACCTGGCGCTCAAGGCCTTCCACCCGGCGCCGGTCCCCTTCTCGCTGCTGCATGTCGACACCGGGCACAACTTCCCCGAAGTCATCGAGTACCGCGACCGGGTGGTGGCACGGCACAACCTGCGCCTGCACATCGCCTCCGTCCAGGACTTCATCGACGACGGCCGGCTGCGCGAGCGCCCGGACGGCACCCGCAACCCGCTGCAGACCGTGCCGCTGCTGGACGCCATCGAGTCCCACCGCTTCGACGCGGTCTTCGGCGGCGGCCGCCGCGACGAGGAGAAGGCCCGCGCCAAGGAGCGCGTCTTCTCGCTGCGCGACGAGTTCGGCGCCTGGGACCCGCGCCGCCAGCGCCCCGAGCTGTGGTCGCTCTACAACGGCCACCACGCGCCCGGCGAGCACGTACGCGTCTTCCCGCTCTCCAACTGGACCGAGCTGGACGTCTGGCAGTACATCGAGCGCGAGGGCATCGAGCTCCCGGAGATCTACTACGCCCACGAGCGCGAGGTGTTCCGCCGCAACGGCATGTGGCTGACGGCCGGCGAGTGGGGCGGCCCCAGGGAGCACGAGACGCCTCAGCGGCGGCTGATCCGCTACCGCACCGTCGGCGACATGTCCTGCACCGGGGCCGTCGACTCCGACGCCGCCACCAACGCGGACGTCATCGCCGAGATCGCCGCCAGCCGCCTCACCGAGCGCGGCGCCACCCGGGCCGACGACAAGCTCTCCGAAGCCGCCATGGAAGACCGCAAGCGCGAGGGGTACTTCTAGCCATGACGACCACTCAGGGAGCCACCGCTCCCGCGCTGTTGCGCTTCGCCACCGCCGGATCAGTCGACGACGGCAAGTCCACCCTGGTCGGCCGCCTGCTGCACGACTCCAAGTCCGTGCTGGCCGACCAGTTGGAGGCCGTCGAGCACGCCTCCCGCAACCGCGGCCAAGACACGCCCGACCTGGCGCTGCTCACCGACGGCCTGCGGGCCGAGCGCGAGCAGGGCATCACCATCGACGTCGCCTACCGCTACTTCGCCACCGCTCGGCGGCGGTTCATCCTCGCCGACACGCCGGGCCACGTGCAGTACACCCGGAACATGGTCACCGGCGCCTCCACCGCCGAGCTCGCCGTCGTCCTGGTCGACGCCCGCAACGGCGTGGTCGAGCAGACCCGCCGCCACGCCGCCGTCGCCGCGCTACTGCGCGTCCCGCACGTGGTCCTGGCCGTCAACAAGATGGACCTGGTCGACTACCGGGAGCCCGCCTTCGCGGCCATCGCCGAGGAGTTCACCTCGTACGCGGCCTCCCTCGGGGTCAAGGAAGTCGTGGCGATCCCGATCTCCGCACTGGCCGGTGACAACGTGGTCGAGCCCTCTGCCCACATGGACTGGTACGGCGGCCCGACCCTGCTGGAGCACCTGGAGACCGTCCCGGCCGTCGGCGACCCGAGCGAGGGGCCCGCGCGCTTCCCGGTCCAGTACGTGATCCGCCCGCAGAGCGCGGAGTGCCACGACTACCGCGGCTACGCGGGCCAGTTGGCCTCTGGCGTGCTGCGGGTCGGGGACGCCGTCACCGTCCTGCCCTCCGGACACACCACCACCGTCGGGGCCATCGACGTACTCGGCAAGGAGGCGGACATCGCCTGGGCGCCCCAGTCGGTCACCGTCCGGCTCGCCGACGACCTCGACGTCTCCCGTGGGGACCTGATCGCCGCCGGGGGCCCGACCCCGGTGCCCACCAAGGACATCGAGGCCAACGTCTGCCACCTCAACGAGCGCCCGCTGCGCATCGGCGCCAAGGTGCTGCTCAAGCACACCACCCGCACCGTGCGCGCGCTGGTCAAGGACATCTCGTACCGGATCGACATCGGCACTCTCGAACAGCGCTCCGCCGCCGGGGGATTGAAGGTCAACGACATCGGCCACGTGGTGCTGCGCACCGCCGAGCCGCTGGCGCTCGACAGCTACACCGACAACCGCCGGACGGGCTCGTTCCTGCTGATCGACCCGGCCGACGGCACCACCCTCACGGCCGGCATGGCGGTCGAGGCCTTCGAGGCCGTACGCACCGACGCTTCCGACCAGGAGGACTGGGTCTGATGTCCAGCGAGGCGTTGCGGTCCATCACGTTCCGGCCGGCGGAGGACGTCGACATGTCTCTGGCCGATCGCTGGTGGCGGCTGACGACCTTCCGGTGCCCACCGGGGTCTGAAGGGAACGGTCCGCTGGTTCTCGGAGCGCCCGCTGCGTCCGGGAGACCGGGTGCATCGCAACGGCGAGCTGAAGTCGAATGAATCAGGGAGTGAATCATGAGCTGGAATTCGCCCTCGCGCCACATCGCAGTCGTCGGAGCCGGTGCGGCAGGGGCACTGACGGTGGTTCAGCTGATGCGCCAGGCCGAGGGCCTCGGTCGGACGCTCGAGATATGGCTGATCGACCCGGCCGAACAGGCCGGCCCGGGTGTCGCCTACGGGACGTCCGACCCACGCCATCTGCTCAATGTGCCCGCCGGCCGGATGAGCGCCTTCCCCGACGAACCCGAGCACTTCCTGCGCTGGCTCGCCGGCGGCCACCCCCGCGCCGCGCCTGGTGACTACGTCCCCCGTCAGGAGTACGGGCGATATCTGACCGAGGTGCTGGAGCGCACCACCGAAGAGTGCCGACGGACCCGCCTGCACCGGGTGCGGGAACGGGTCATCGCCGCCCGCGAGCAGGGGCCCGGGTTGACGCTGCGGCTCGCCGGCGGCAGCAAGCTCCGGGTGGACGCGGCCGTGCTCGCGCTGGGTAACTTCGCCCCCGGCCAGGACTGGGTCGGCACCGAACTGCGGGAATCCGGTCGCTTTGTCGCCGACCCCTGGGCGCCCGGCGCACTCGACGCCCTGGCCGAGGAGGGGGACGTTCTGCTGGTCGGCACTGGTCTGACCATGGCGGACCTGGCCGTCACGCTGGCCCGCCCGGACCGGGTGGTGCACGCGGTGTCCCGCCACGGGCTCGTTCCCCGGGAACATCTGGTCGACGCGGTCCCGTCAGCCGAGCCGCCGAGCTTCGACGGGTCACGCGGTCTCGACGCGCTGCGCCGGGATGTTCGGCGACACCTCGCCGCGAGCCGCCGCGCCCGCGGCGACTGGCGCCCCGGCATGGACGGACTGCGCCCGGTGACGGCGGCTCTGTGGCAGCAACTGTCCACGGCCGACCGGACCCGCTTCCTTCAGGAGGACTTGCGGGCCTGGGAGGTGCACCGCCACCGCATCGCGCCCGGGACGGCCGCCGTGATCCGCGAGTTGCGGGCCTCGGGCCGACTACGGGTCGGTGCCGCGGAGGTGGTCCATGCCGCGCCGCGCGAAGGCGCGGTATCTGTGCGGCTGAGCGACGGGCGGGAGCTTCGGGTCGGTGCGGTGGTCAACTGCACCGGAGCGCAGACGGACCTGCGCCGCACAGCCGATCCCCTGGTGCGCTGTGTGCTGGTTCGCGGCTACGCCCGGACCGGCCCCGCCGACCTGGGTTTCGACACGTGGAGCGACGGACGACTGGTGCCCGCGGTCGGCACCTCGGCTGTGCGCCTGTGGACGATCGGGGTGGGGCGGCGCGGGAACCTGCTGGAGAGCACGGCGATTCCGGAGATCCGCGCGCAGGCCGCCGAGGTCGCGAACAGCGTGCTGACGGCGCTAGCTGACCGCCGTGCGTCCAGGCCGACCGACCGCTACGGCCTGAGCCTGAGCACGACCCCCGAGGCGGCGGAGCTGTACAACCAGGCCCTGGAACGGATCTTGGCGGGCAACCTGGGCGCTGAGGCACTGCTGACCGAAGCGGTCGGCGCCGACCCGGACTTCGCCGCCGGCCATGCGGCACTGGCACTGCTCGGCCACGAGTGCGAGGCCGGCGTGGAAACGGCCTCCGCACTCGCGGCCGCCCGTCGGGCCGCGTCCCGCTCGGCGGACGACCGCGAACGCAGCCTGGTCGCCGCGGTGGATGCTCGCCTCACGGGCACCGAGGAGATGGGCAAGGCGGCCCTGCTGGGCCACATCGCCGAGCATGCGCGTGACGCGCTGGTGGTGAGCGCGGCCGTGCCGACCGTCTCCTTCAACGGTGTCACCTGCGCCGAGGAGGCCTGGGCTCTGGTCGAGGGTTTGTCCGCAACCTACGGTGACGACTGGTGGTACCTGGGACAGCTCGCCTTCGTCCGGCAGGAGCAGGAGCGCTGGCAGGAGGCCGAGGCCCTGGCCACCCGAGCGCTCGCCGCCCACCCGTCGGCCGGCCACGCCGTCCACGCCCGGGCACACGTTTTCTACGAGACCGGCGAGCACCGCGCCGGTCTGGACTGGCTGGACGAGTGGATTCGCCGGTACGGGGCTGGAGCCGGCCACCGTTCCCACCTCTCCTGGCATGCCGCCCTGCACGAGCTGACGCTCGACGACCGTCCCGCGCTGCTGCGCCGCTACCACCGGGAGCTCGTTGCCTCCCAGGTGAGCGGAGGGCGGCTACTGGTCGATTCCGCCTCGCTGTTGTGGCGCTCGCGCATGACGGGCAGTTGGAGTGGCGAGCTGCCGCTCGCCGAACTGTTGGACGCGGCTCCAGAGCACTGGCTGGACGCACCTGCGACGGCCTTCGCCGCCCTGCACAGCGCGCTGGCCTTCGCCGCATCTGCCGACCTCGACGGGCTGGGGCGGCTGCGGGCCCACGCCCTGACCAACCGCCAGGAGGTCTTCCCACTGGTCATAGCGCCGCTGTGCGATGCGCTGTCGGCGGTGGTCCGGCAGTGCTGGCAGGAAGCGGTACTGCGGCTACGGCCACTGCTGCCTTTGATCGCCCGGGTGGGCGGCAGCAAGGCACAGCACGAGGTCGTGGAGGAGACCCTGCTGCATGCCCTGATCTCGGGTGGCGAGGACGACCGGGCTGCCGAACTGCTCTCGGCCCGGCTGGACCGTCGTCCTTCGCCGCTCGATCGTCGGCGGCTGGGCTCGGTGGGCGGCCCACGCGAGGCGCTGGAGCCGAGTTCGGGCGAAGGCTCCCGGCGGGCGGTGGACCGAAGCCGAGAGGGAGCTCTGTCGTCTCGCCGATGAGGTGAACACGGCCTGGTCGGCCGATCTCGTCGAGCGGACCCCGCCTTCTTGGAGGACCGCTGTGCAGTGCACGCCGGCCGAAAGGGCGGTTCCTTCCAGGAACCGCCCTTTTTTGTCTCCAGTGGAATTCGACGTATTCCCGACCCTTTCTTGAGGGACGTCGCACAAAGTGGCGATGGGCGGTTCCCCGGCGAATGGAGATTGACATGGGCGCGAGACTCAGGTCCGCCATGCGATCCATATGGAAAAAAATCGGTGAGGGCCTGATGTGGATGGGATGGGCGTGGAGCGGAATGTGTCCTCCCTACGAATGGAGGGACTTCATCATCCCACCTACCGACCAGCCCTGCCTGCCACCGTTGTCGGAAGAGGAGCTCGCTGAATGGGCGGCACTGGTCAAGCATCTGTGACAGGCGCGGCAGACCCTCGAGGAGGCGGTCGAATGCACAGCAATCTAATAGTGGCCAGGATGGATTCTCGTTCGAGTGCTGACGTGGCTCGGCTTTTCAGTGCTTTCGACGAGACCGACATGCCGCATCGCATGGGGACTCGGCGACGCCAGCTCTTCATGTTCAACGGTCTGTACTTCCATCTTCAGGACTTCGACGAGGACAACGGCGGAGAGCTCATCGAGCAGGCGAAGGCCGATCAGCGCTTCGTTCGGATCAGCCAGGATCTCAAGCCGTTCATCGAGGCCTATGACCCGGCGACCTGGCGTTCACCCGCGGACGCCATGGCGCAGAGGTTCTACACCTGGGAGTCGCCGTGACGAGCCGGCGTGTGGTCATCACCGGAGTCGGAGTGGCGGCTCCGGGAGGAATCGGAGCCAAGAACTTCTGGAGTCTGCTCAGCGAGGGGCGGACGGCGACCAGGGCAATCACCTTCTTCGATCCGTCGCCGTTCCGTTCCCGGATCGCGGCCGAGATCGACTTCGAACCGTCGGAGCACGGGCTCGGTCCGCAGGAGATCCGGCGCACCGACCGGGCCGCCCAGTTCGCCCTCGTCACGGCACGTGAGGCCATGGCGGACAGCGGACTGGACCTGCGCGGCTTCGCGCCCCATCGCGTCGGGGTGGCGGTCGGCAGCGCCGTGGGCGCCACCATGGGTCTCGACCAGGAGTACCGGGTGGTCAGCGATGGCGGCCGACTCGATCTCGTCGACCACGAGTACGCCGTTCCCCACCTCTACAACTACTTCGTGCCGAGCTCCTTCGCCGCCGAGGTCGCCTGGGCGGTCGGCGCCGAGGGGCCCTCGACCGTGGTCTCCACCGGCTGCACCTCGGGCATCGACGCGGTCGGCTACGCGGCCGAACTGATCCGCGACGGCTCGGCCGAGGCAATGATCACCGGTGCCACGGACGCGCCGATCTCGCCGATCACCGTGGCGTGCTTCGACGCGATCAAGGCGACCACACCGCGCAACGACGACCCCGAGCACGCCTCCCGGCCCTTCGACCTCACCCGCAACGGCTTCGTGCTGGGCGAGGGCTCCGCGATGTTCGTCCTGGAGGAGTGGGAGTCCGCGCGCCGGCGCGGGGCCCACGTCTACGCCGAGATCGCCGGATACGCCAGCCGGTGCAACGCCTTCCACATGACCGGGCTGCGTCCCGACGGCAGGGAGATGGCCGAGGCCATCCGCTCGGCGCTGGACGAGGCGAGGACCAACCCCGAGGCCGTCGACTACATCAACGCGCACGGCTCGGGAACCAAGCAGAACGACCGGCACGAGACCAGCGCCTTCAAGCGCAGCCTCGGCGACCACGCCCGCCGTACCCCCGTGAGCTCGATCAAGTCGATGGTCGGCCACTCGCTCGGCGCGATCGGCTCGATCGAGATCGCCGCCTCCGTCCTGGCCATGGAGAACAACGTGGTGCCCCCAACAGCCAACCTGCACAAGCCCGATCCCGAATGCGACCTCGACTACGTGCCGTTGACCGCGCGCGACTGGCGCACCGACACGGTGCTGACGGTCGGCAGCGGTTTCGGCGGCTTCCAGAGCGCGATGGTTCTCGCCCGACCTGACAGGAACACGACGGCATGAGCTCCCAGGTCGTGGTGACCGGCATCGGCATCGTGTCCCCCAACGGCTTCGGCGTGGACGACTACTGGGACGCCACCCGCGCCTCCAGGAGCGGCATCGGCCGTATCAAGCGCTTCGATCCGGAGCGCTACCCGTCGAAGCTCGCCGGAGAGGTGGACGGGTTCACCGTCGAAGAGCACCTGCCGAGCCGGCTCATCCCGCAAACCGACCGCATGACCCAGCTCGCCCTCGTGGGCGCCGATCACGCCCTGGCCGACGCCGGGGTGAGCACGGAGGAGGCGGACGAGTTCGGCATGGGCGTCATGACCGCCAGCACCTCCGGCGGCTTCGAGTTCGGCCAGGGGCAGCTCCAGAACCTCTGGAGCAAGGGCAGCCAGTACGTCAGCGCCTACCAGTCCTTCGCCTGGTTCTACGCGGTCAACACCGGCCAGATCTCGATACGGCACGGTCTGCGTGGTCCCAGCGGCGTGGTGGTCAGCGACCAGGCGGGCGGCCTTGACGCCCTCGCGCACGCGCGTCGTCTGGTCCGCAAGGGCAGCGATCTGATCCTGTCCGGCGGCGTCGACGCCGCCATCTGCCCGTGGGGGTGGGTGGCCCAGCTCACCACCGGAGAGCTGAGCACCGACGAGCGGCCCGACCGGGCGTACCTCCCCTTCGACGCCGACGCGGCCGGGTACGTGCCCGGCGAGGGCGGAGCTCTGCTGATCCTCGAGGACGCCGAGGCCGCGCGCCGACGCGGCGTGACCCAGGTCTACGGCGAGATCAGCGGCTACGGATCCACGTTCGACCCGCGTTCGGACAGCGGGCGGGAGCCGACGCTGCGGAAGGCGATCGAGATCGCGCTGGACGACGCGGGTCTGTCGCCGGGCGAGATCGACGTCGTCTTCGCCGACGCGGCCGCCACGCCGGAGCTCGACCGGATCGAGGCGGCGACGATCACCGAGGTCTTCGGGCCCCGGGCGGTCCCCGTCACGGCGCCCAAGACCATGACGGGCAGGCTCGGCTCGGGGGCCGCCCCGCTGGACGTCGCCACCGCCCTGCTGGCCATGCGGGACGGGGTGATCCCGCCGACGGCGAACGTCACCCTCTCCCCCGACTACGACCTCGATCTGGTCACCACGCCGCGGCACATCCCCGTGACCACGGCTCTCGTCCTGGCGCGGGGCCATGGCGGTTTCAACTCCGCCCTCGTCCTGCGTTCCGTCGATTGGAACTGACCGAAAGTGAAGGAGACCAGGGTGAGCACCACCGGGTCGGCCACCGCTCATCTTCCCGTAGAGAAGCGACGCGTCCTCGGGCTGTTCCGTCCGTATCGGAGGAGCCTGCTGTTCGTCGCGTTCCTGGTCGCGGGCTCCTCCCTGGTCTCCCTCGTCAACCCGTTCCTGATCCGCGAGATCATGGACGTGGCGCTGCCGCAGGGCAGGACGGGTCTGTTGTCCCTGCTCGCCCTCGGCATGATCGTCGTTTCCGTCGCCACCAGCTCGATCAATGTCTGGCAGACCCATGTCTCCGCCAAGGTCGGCCAGTTCGTCATGCACGATCTGCGCACCGCCGTGTACTCCCACCTCCAGCGCATGTCGCTGGCCTTCTTCACCCGGACCCGTACCGGCGAGGTGCAGTCACGCATCGCCAACGACATCGGCGGGATGCAGGCCACCGTGACGACCACCGCCACGGCGCTGGTGTCGGACCTGACGATCGTCATCGCCACGACCAGCGCCATGGCCCTGCTCGACTGGCGGCTCACGATCGCGTCACTGGTCATGCTCCCGGCATTCGTCTGGGTGAGCCGCCACGTCGGGGACGAACGCCGCGTCATCACCCGTGACCGGCAGCGTCAGTTCGCCGATCTCTCCTCGATCGTGCAGGAGTCGCTGTCGGTCAGCGGGATCATGCTCGGCCACACCATGGGCCGTTCCCGCTCGCTGACCGACACCTTCGCCCAGCAGTCCCGCAAGCTCACCGACATCGAGGTCCGCTCGAGCACGGCGGGCCTGTGGTACCAGTCCACGATCTGGATCGTCATGGCCTCCATGCCCGCGGTGATCTACTGGGTGGCGGGACTGACCGGACGCGGCGGTCACATGGCCATCTCCATCGGCGCCCTGGTCGCCTTCACCACCCTTCAGCAGAGCCTGTTCCGCCCGGCGCAGCGGCTTTTGACCATCGGGCTGGACATTCAGAGCTCACTCGAACTGTTCGGCCGCATCTTCGAATACCTCGACCTGCCCGTCGACGTCGCCGAGCCGGAGCGGCCCGTCGTGCCGGCCGACCTGCGGGGCGAGGTGTGCCTGCGCGGGGTCGGCTTCTCCTACGCGGGGGCGCAGCGGCCGACGCTGGACGGCGTCGACGTGACCCTCCTGGCCGGGCGCAGCCTCGCGATCGTCGGGGAGACCGGCTCGGGCAAGACCACCCTCAGCTATCTCATCCCGCGTCTGTACGACGCCACGTCCGGCGTCGTCTCGATCGACGGCGTCGACGTGCGCGACCTGTCCTTCGCCACGCTCGCCGCCGCGGTCGGCGTCGTCTCCCAGGAGACGTATCTGTTCCACGCCTCGGTCGCCGACAACCTCCGGTTCGCCAAGCCCGACGCGACCGACGAGGAACTGGTCGCGGCGGCGCGGATCGCGCACATCCACGACTATCTGATGTCCTTGCCCGACGGCTACGACACGGTGGTCGGTGAGCGCGGATACCGGTTCTCCGGCGGGGAGAAGCAGCGGCTGGCGATCGCCCGCGCCATCCTGCGCGACCCGCCCATCCTGGTGCTCGACGAGGCCACCAGCGCCTTGGACACCCAGACCGAGCAGGCCGTCCAGGAGGCCATCGACGCGGCGAGCGCGGGCCGCACCACCATCACGGTCGCCCACCGACTGTCGACCATCCGCGACGCCGACGAGATCATCGTGCTGGAGCGGGGGAGAGTCGCCGAACGCGGCACCCACGACGAGTTGCTCGCTCTCGGCGGCCACTACGCGACGCTCGTCAACCGGGACGCCGAGAGGGTGGTCGCCGCCGGCCCAGTGCCGGTGACGTAGGCCCAGCCGGCCCGTCGCACTGAAGCCGAGCTCGAGCCCGACGAGAGCGGTCGTCCCTAGCGTCGGACGAATGGAACCTACTGATGCCGGCACTTCCGACCTGCCCGGGCTGAACCGTCGGGCGCTGCTCCGCGGCGGCACCATCGCCGGCCTGGGCGCCCTGATGGCCGCCGCCCCCGTCTTCCCCAAGTCGCGGTCGGCGGCCGCCGCGGCCCCCGGCGGTCCCGAGCCGTCGGCGGCCGAACTGAAGCTGACCAAGTTCAGGGATCCGCTGCAGATCCCGCCGGTGCTCCGCCCCCACGACCACGGCGACCACGGCGAGCTGACCGTGCGCATGCGCACCGCCGACGTCACCCTGCACTCGGAGCTCCCGCCGGTGACGATGTGGACCTACGAGGGTGTCTATCCGGGTCCGACGATCGAGACGGTCAGCGGCCGTCCGCTCCGGGTCGTCTGGGAGAACCGGCTGACAGGGAACATCCCGGTCACCGCCGTCGACTTCGGCCTGCCCAAAGGGCCCTCCCCCGACCCGCTCTCCAACTACCCCGGCACGGACGGCTGCCAGGAGGTCGCCGGCGTGGCCGACCTGCCGCCGTGGGCCGCGGTGCATCTGCACGGCATGCTGACCGGTGGCGGCAACGACGGCTGGATGGAGAACCTCCTCGCTCCCGGCGACGTGCAGCTGTCGGCCTATCCGAACAAGCAGGCCGCGACGACGCTCTGGTACCACGACCACACCCACCACGTGAGCCGCTTCAGCGTGTTCGCCGGGCTCGCGGGCATGTTCATCTCACGCAACGCGGAGGAGCGGGCGCTGGACCTGCCCAGGGGTGACTTCGAGGTGCCGCTGATCCTCAGCGACCGCAACTTCGGCCTGGACGCGTCGGGCGCCCTCACCGGCCGGTTGGTCCACAAGGTGGAGATGGTGGGCGCGCAGCGGCTCATGCGCCCGCACGCGGGCCCGTACACCCTGGTCAACGGGGTGATATGGCCCTATCTCGAGGTCGATCCGCGCTGGTACCGGTTCCGGATCGTCAACACCGCGAACTCCCGGATCTACCGGCTGATGCTGCTGGCGGACGGCCGGCCCGTGCCGGGGGCGTTCCAGGTGATCGGCGGCGACCAGGGCCTGATCGACAAGCCGATTCCGGTCGACGGGGCGCTCAACCTCTCCCCCGGCGAACGCGCCGAGGTGCTGGTCGACTTCAGCGCGTTCCGCGGACAGGCTCTGAAGCTGGTCAACACGCTGCAGGCAGTCACGCCCGGCGCTTCCGACAAGCGCAACGACCTGCTGGAACCCGACGTGATGCAATTCCGCGTCTCCGACCGCAAACCGGGCACCCGGTTCACGCTGCCCACGGTCCTCTCGCCCACCTTCAAGCGGCTCACCCACGACGACCTTCCGCACGACCACGCCCACCGGTGGGTGGTGCTGGTGGGTCCCGGCTCGGAGAACATGCCCGAACTCTGGGAGATGGAGGAGATCGACCCGGCGGGAATCACGTTCCCGGCCGCCGGGGTCGTCCAGGTCCGGGATGCCCAGGGCGCCGTCATGACACTGCGCAGGACGTCGATGGCCTACGACGACGGCAACGCGTTCATCGCGGAGCACGACGGCGTCGAGATCTGGAAGTACCTCAACCTCGCCGCCTCCCCCCACCCCATGCACATCCACCTGGCCCACTTCCAGGTGCTGTCCCGCGAGAACTACGACGTCAGCGCGTTCGACCGGGTCACCCGCGGCTCGACCAAGCCGATCGCGTTCAAGGCGGTGTCGGAGCTCGAAGCGCACGAGCTCGGGGAGAAGGACGTCATCCGGGTGGGGACGGCGGGCCAGATCACTCCCGGGCCGAACGGCACCCCGGGCGAGCTCGTCACCGTGGCGGTCCGGTTCCCCGTCGTCGGCAGGGGCGTCCACCACTGCCACATGCTGGAGCACGAACAGCACATGATGCGCCCCCTCGTGGTGAGCCCGGCCTCCCATATGCACGCGGGCGGCCACCACTGACGCGACGCGCAGTGCCCGCGCCGGTGACCGGCGCGGGCACTGCGGGCGGAGGCGCTCAGGGGTTCAGCACCCAGGCGGAGTGGTGCGCGGTGAAGCCGATGTGCGGGTAGTACTCCGTCGCGGCGGGCGCCGACAGCAGGACGATCTTGGCCTGCGGCGCCTCCTTGCGGGTCGCGTCGATGAGTTCCCTGCCGATGCCCGAGCGCTGGTGGGCGCGGACGACGGCGATGTCGGAAAGATAGGTCACGTAGGAGAAGTCCGAGACGCTGCGCGCGATGCCCACGAGCTCGCCGTCGATACGGCAGGTGACGACCAGGTTGGCGTTGCGCACCATCGCCGCCATGCGCTCGGTCTCCTCGACCGGCCGACGTTCGCCGAGGCCCGACTCGCGGTAGACCCGCACGACCTCCTCAAGGTCGAGGTCAGGGCCGTTCTCCCGCTCAATGCTCCAGCTCACGAAGGTTCTCCAAACGCTTGTAAATGACGTCATGGTTTACCAGGAAGCGCTCGGGGCCCAGTAGATCGGCCTCGATCCCCTCGGTCCTGAGCAGGGTGAAGAAGTCCTCTCCGTTCGCGGCGTCCTGGATCATCCGGTAGGTCCGCTCGCGCTCGCTGCCGCCCTCCAGCAGGTCGGCGAGCACCGCCGAGCTGTAGGCCAGCCCGTTGGTCTGGTCGATCGTGTCGCGCATCCGGCCGGGGAACACCTCCAGCCCCCGCACGAGGTCGGCCGCCGCGGTCACCTGGTAGTGCGCGACGATCAGCGCATCCGGCAGGACGACCCGTTCGACGGACGAGTGGGACAGGTCCCGCTCGTGCCAGAGCGCCACGTTCTCCAGCATCATCCCGGCGTACCCGCGCAGCAGCCTGGCCAGCCCGGCCAGGCGCTCGCTGGTCGTCGGGTTGCGCTTGTGCGGCATGGCACTCGACCCCTGGTAGGCGGCCGTCCGGGGCTCCTCCACCTCGCGGACCTCGCTGCGGGACAGCAGCCGTACCTCGGTGGCGATCTGCTCGACGCAGGCGCCGAGCGTCGCGATCGCCTGCACGAGCTGGGCGTGCCGGTCGCGGGCCACGACCTGGCTCGGCGCCGGCTCCACGCCGAGGCCGAGCGCCGCGCACACGTGCTCCTCGACGAAGGGATCGATCAGCGCGTAGGTCCCGACGGAGCCGGAGATCGTGCCCACCGCGACCTGCTCACGCGCGTCCGTCAGCCTCCGGACCGAGCGGTCGATCGCGAAGGCGAATCCGGCGAGTTTGTGGCCGAACGTGGTGGGCTCGGCGTGCATGCCGTGGGTGCGCCCGATGCACGCCGTGTCCCAGTGCTCGACCGCCTTGTCCGCCAGCACCCCGCGCAGCCGTGCCGCGGCCCCGATCAGGAGGTCGCAGGCCCGGGCGAGGGTGTGCCCGAGGGCGGTGTCCACGAGGTCGTAGCTCGTCATGCCGAGGTGCACCCACCGGGCGGAGTCGTCCGGCATGTCCTCGCAGAAGGCGGCGAGGAAGGAGAGGATCTCGTGGTCCCGCTCGCGTTCCAGCTCCGCGACATGCGCCGCCGAAGGCACCGGGGCCCGCCGGATGTCCGCCAGGGCGTTCTCGGGAACCCGGCCGAGCAGCGCCTGCGCCTCGGAGGCCAGCACCTCCACCTCGGCCCAGGTGGCGTAGCGGGCCTGATCGGACCAGAGCTCCGCCATCTCGGGTAATGCGTAACGCGATATCACGACCGTCGAACCTCCTCAGGAATGATCGCCGGCCCGCGGGGCACGAAGGCACGGCGCACCGGCTTTCAGGCGACCTTGCGGACGATCTCCACGGATCCGGCGTCCAGGAGGGTCTTGATGGCGGAATCGCCGCCGACGACGTCCATGTCCATGTCGTGGAGGCGGCCGATGACGGACAGGACGACCTTTTCCGTGTGCGTCTCCTCGGTGCCCTCCCAGACCAGGTCCGGGAAAACGGTCAGATAAACCTTGTCGTTGCCCTGAGTGAAGATGTTCACTTCCATGATGTCCCGGAGAGCCATTCGGGCGTTGTAGATCAGATTGTTCATGTGTGCCACCGACTTTCTGTATCCGCTTTACTGAGGCTTTCTCGCCGCACGTCTGACCTCATGGTGGTCAGCCGCCGGCGACGGCGACATCTTCGACGTTGCCGTGGTGGGCAACCGTGGAACGGGGACCGCCGCTCTCCTTGTTCAAGTGCGCGAAATCCGCAATCGAACAGGGCCGCCATTTAAGAGTGTTTGACAGAAAAAGGGCGCGCTGGGGAATATCGCTGGAGTTCACAAGTGCGTCAGACCGCGTCCCACAAAAAAGCATCCGGAGTGCCATGAAAATCCTGTTCATCACCACGGGCAGTCAGGCCACCTTCTATGCCGCCGCTCCGCTGGCGACGGCCGCGCGGAACGCGGGCCATCAGGTCATATTGGCCGCGCACGAACCGTGGGTGGAAACCGCGGAAGCCATTGGACTTCCCACGTTCTGCTTCACGGTCGATCCGATCCGGCATTTCATGCGGATCACCAACCCGGGCAGGGGCCTGCGGTTCCCCCGGGAACTGGGGGACGCGGAAATGTTCGGCCAGGGCCGTGGCTTCGCCCGGATGGGCCTGGCCGGAGTGGAGTCCCTGCTGGAGCTGGCGAAGGACTGGACCCCCGACGTGGTCGTCGGCAGCTCGCAGAGCTATGCGGCGATGCTGCTCGCCGCCCACCTCAAGGTCCCGTACGTGCGCCAGGTCGAATACCTGGGGATCCCGCTCACCGGCATCGATCCGGGCGCCGAGGAGGAGCTGCGGCCCGAGTTGGAGCGGCTGGGCCTGGACGGGCTGCTCAAGCCCGACCTGCTCCTCGACTCGACCCCGCCGTCGCTGCGGCCGTCCCACGACCCCGCCGCACAGCCGCTGCGCTGGATCCCGAGCAACCCGCAGCGCCGGCTCGAGCGCTGGATGTACACCCGCCCCGAGGGACGCCGCCGCGTGCTGATCACCTCGGGTTTCCGCAGCCTCATGTTCCGCGAACCGGGCTGGTCCATGCCGCTGCTGGTGAGCGAGCTGAACCAGCTGGGGGCCGAGGTGCTGATCGCGGCGTCCCCCGGCGCCGCCGAGCGGTTCGGCTCCGAGCTGGGCGACGCGCGCGTCGGCTGGATCCCGATCGACGTCGCCGCCGCCACCTGTGACCTGGCGGTCCACCACGGCGGCGCGACCACCGCCACGACCCTGATGGCCAACGGGGTGCCGCAGCTGATCATCCCCGAGAACCCCCCGGAGTTCCCCCCGAACTACCACCGGGAGGCCATCGCCAAGGCCATCAGCGACTTCGGCGCCGCCAAGACGCTGTGGCCGCAGGAGCAGGAGCCCGACAAGGCGCCGGGTGAAGTGATCGCCGCGGCCTGCCGGGAACTGCTCGAGAACCCGAGCTACACCGAGCGGACGCAGTTCCTCGCCAAGGAGATCTCGACGCTTCCCACCCCCGCCCAGATCGTGCCCAGGCTGGAGGCGCTGACCTCTCGGTAGATTCACCTCCCGACCACGCGAATCGCCCTGAGACCACGGAGACCTTCTCCGTCGGTTTCAGGGCGATTCGCGTTTCCCCGGCCGGTCGGGCTGCCGGCCGGCACATCGGTGATCAGGCAGCGGCGAGGGCTTCCAGCTCGCGCAGCACCTCGGCGGGGGTCGGCAGCGACGCGGTCTCCGCGGCGAGTATCCGCGTCCGCTCGGCGTATCGGGGGTCCGACAGGATCTCCCGGCAGCCCGCGGCGATCACCTCGTCGGGATTCCGGTCCGCCTCCGGCCGGTGCCGGTCCACCAACAGGGCGGCGCCGAAGTCGGACACGGACTCCGCGACGGCCTTGCCGTAGCCGTTGTCGGGGATGATCAGCTGGGGCACGCCCGCGTTGATCAGCGTCATGGCGGTCGTCGCGCCGCCGTGGTGGACCGCCAGATCACAGGTAGGGGCGACCACGTCCAGGGGGATCCATCCGATGCGTACGTCGCCCAGTTCCGAGCCGAACCGCTCGGCGGCCTCGGGCAGCGCCGCGATCAGCACCTCGGCCCCCGCCCCGGTCAGCTCGTCCACCAGCTTCCGCAGCGAGCTGCCGGGGGTGTCGAGCATGAGGTTGCGGGTTCCCGCGGTGATCAGCACCCGGTGGCGTCCCTCGGTGCGGGTGTACATCCAGGGCTCGAGCCGGCTCTGGCGCACCCGGGGGACCCAGCGCATCGACCGCGCGGCGGGGGCTCCCGGCGGCCGCAGGGACGGCGGGCAGAGGTCGATGAAGAGGTCGGGCGCCGGCAACTCGGCCAGCCCCAGGCGCTCCAGCTCGGGCTGGAGCTCCTCCACTGCCTTGCGGTCCCGGCGCGCCATCGGGGCGATGTGCCAGATGTGACGGACGTAGGGGACCTTGAGGCGGGCAGCGAGCACCCTCGGGACATGGGACAGACCGCCGACGACCACATCGGGGGTCCACGCCTGCGTCAGCTCCAGCAGGGCGTCGAGCCGGACGGTGGCCGTCATGGAGTCCTGGCCGTACCGCATGCGCTCGGGAGTGATGCAGACCGCGGGAAGCCCGACGGACTCCGCGGCCGCCATCAGCGGCTCGTCGGCGGCCAGCAGGATCTCGTGGCCCGCGTTCCGCGCGGCCGCGGTGAGGGGGGCGACGCCGAAGACGGCCGCCTGGCTGCCGCCGACGGTGAACAGGAATTTCATGGGAATTGCCTTCTTCCGGTGAGAGAGTCGATTCGGTGCTTCGGGGGCCTCATTCGGGCTCAGCCGGCCTGGGCCATTTCCATGACGTATTGACCGTAGGCAGATTTCGCGAGGCGGCTGCCGAGCCGGTAACAGGTCTCCCGGTCGATGTATCCCATGCGCCAGGCGATCTCTTCGAGACAGGCGATGCGCACGCCCTGGCGGTGTTCCAGGACCTGGACATAGTCGCCCGCCTCCATCAGCGCGTCATGGGTTCCGGTGTCCAACCAGACGAAGCCACGGCCCAGCGGAATCAACGTGGCCTCGCCCCGCTCCAGGTAGACGCGGTTGAGATCGGTGATCTCCAGTTCTCCGCGCTCCGACGGCCGCAGTTCCCGCGCGAGGTCCACCACCTTGTTGTCGTAGAGGTACAAGCCGGTGATCGCCAGATTGGTCTGCGGGTGGGCGGGCTTCTCCTCGAGCGCGATGAGTTTCCCCTGCTCGTCGAGCGTGCCGACGCCATAGCGTTCGGGGTCGCGCACCGGATAGCCGAAGAGGACACAACCCTCGATGTTCTGGGCGGCCCGCTGGAGCATGGGCCCGAACTCGTATCCGTGGAAGATGTTGTCGCCCAGCACCAGGGCGACGGAGTCGTCACCGATGTGGTCCGCGGAGACCAGGAACGCGTCGGCGAGCCCTCGGGGCTTGTCCTGTTCCGCGTAGGTCAGGGTGATTCCGAGCCAGGAACCGTCGCCCAGCAGCCGGCGGAACATCTCCTGGTCATCAGGGGTGGTGATGATCTCGATCTCGGTGATCCCGGCCAGCATCAGGGCCGACAGCGGGTAGTAAATCATTGGCTTGTCGTAGACCGGGAGCATTTGCTTCGAGACACCGAGCGTGATCGGATGGAGCCTCGTACCATTGCCGCCGGCCAGGA
This sequence comes from Streptomyces sp. NPDC048415, assembly GCF_040651675.1. Taxonomy (NCBI): domain Bacteria; kingdom Bacillati; phylum Actinomycetota; class Actinomycetes; order Kitasatosporales; family Streptomycetaceae; genus Streptomyces; species Streptomyces sp. NPDC048415. The sequence continues at coordinate 83,060 of NZ_JBEZKJ010000032.1, forward strand.
TGATGCCCTTCATTGCGGCGCCTCCTCAGTATATTCGCGCCCATTGGGCGGATGCCCGCACTTTATATCGGGAGAACACGCGGCCGGAAGTCACCTTCGATGCCACGAGATCCGCGAATAGCGGCGGGTATTGACGAACAAAGCGCCGACTGTCCAGGCTGACACCATCCCCGGTTCAGGCACGCGAATTCCTCTCGTCGTTTAGGTGGAGCTGTGAAAAGACAAGACCTGACACCTGTTCATGCATCCGAGCGGAGGGCCGGCGTCGGCGTCATCGGGTGCGCCGACATCGCCGTACGGCGAGCCCTCCCGGCGATCCGGGAGTCGCCGTTCCACCTGGTGGCGGTCGCGAGCCGTTCCCAGGAGAAGGCGAAGGGCGTCGCGGCCTCGTTCGACTGCGAGGCCGTCGCGGGCTACGACCGGCTCCTCGAACTGCCCGACGTCGACGCGGTCTACATCCCGCTGCCCAACAGCGAGCACGCCGAGTGGGCGCGTCGGGCGCTGGACGCGGGAAAGCACGTCCTGATCGAGAAGCCGGCGGTGGCCAGCGAGGAGACCGCCCGGGCCCTCGTCGCGCTCGCCGAGGAGCGCGGACTGCTCGTCATGGAGAACTTCGCGTTCCTCCGGCATCCCCAGCACGACCAGGCGCGGTCCCTCGTGGCCGACGGAGCCATCGGGGAACTCCGCGCCTACAACGGCGTGTTCGGCATTCCGCCGACCGACCCGCGCGGGATCAAGTACCAGGCGAACCTCGGCGGCGGGGCGCTGTGGGAGGTCGGCTGCTATCCGGTGCGCGCTGCCCAGGAGTACCTCGGGTCGTCGCCACAAGTCCTGGGGGCCGGCTTGGAGTTCGATCCGGAACTGGGCGTGGACGTCTCCGGAGTGGCGCTGCTGCGTGACGGCGCCGGCGTCACCGCGAACTGCTCCTTCGGCCTGTCCCACAGCTACCGGTCGACCTACGACCTCTGGGGGAGCGAGGGACGTCTGACGCTGGAATGGGCGTTCACCCCCTCGCGGGACGCCCGTCCCGTACTGCGGCTCCAGCAGAAGGACCGCGAGAGCAGGATCTCCGCCCCGGCGTCGGACCAGTTCCTCGGCGTGTTCACCGCGTTCCACGACGCCGTACGCGATCCGGCGGCCCGTCCGGCGCACCACCAAGCGCTGGTGCAGCAGGCCGAGTTGATGGCCCGGATCCGCGCGCACGCCCTTGGCCGGGGAGACTCATTGAGCGGGAACAGGTGAGCGCCTCGCGAAAACGGAGAACGGCAGCCGCCGGACGCGGGCGGCCGCGGGCGGGCTTA
>NZ_JBEZKJ010000033.1:0-84256 GCF_040651675.1 Streptomyces sp. NPDC048415
GCCGCCGCGGGAGGCGCTACCCGTTGGCGGCGGCCGACGCCTGCGCCTCGCCGCGTCGGCGGATCTGCCGGAACGCGAACTCGGCGAGGTCGTCGCCGGTCGTGAAGACCTTGGTGTCCTTCGTCGTCACGTCCTTGCCGTTGGTGAAGCCGGCGAGCGTGAAATAGGCATACCGACCGTAGGAGTTGGTGGTCGAGCGGCAGACGGCGGAGGTGCAGAAGGGCTTGATGCCATTGCCGGCCAGCGAGGCGATGATGCTCTTCTTGTCCGCCTCGCCCTTGGCCTTGGCCGCCTGGGCCTCGGTGTCGAAGACGGCCACGCCGACCGTCACCGCGACACCGTCCTTGGTGTAGGTGACGCGCAGGACGCGCGTGCAGTCGTTCTTGGTGAGGACCGCCGGGAGGGTGCCCTTGGCGGCCGAGGCGCAGCTCTTCGTGTCGGCCGTCGGACCCTTGCGGTAGACGCGGTCGCCCATCGTGAGCTGCGTACCGGGGAAGAGGATGTCCGGGCTGAGCGGCGCCGTGTCCTTCTTCGCGCTGGATATGAAGTCCTTCGGATCCAGCGGGGGAGGAGCCGAGGTCGGCTCGAACGACGGAGCCGGCGCGCTGGTCGAGCTCGGGATGTCCGCGGTGGCCGGCAGGTTGGAAGGCTGGTTCGAGGCCTGGCCGTCCCCGTTCGCGGAGACCACGGCCACGGCGACGGCCGCGCCGACCGCGACCGTGGCGAGCGCTCCGCCGCCGATCAGCAGCAGTCTGCGGCGCTTGTTGCGCGACTCGGACGCCTCGGCGAGTGCCGCCCAGTCAGGAGTCCCGCCGGCGCTCTGATTGCTCCACTGAGGCTGCTGAGACCCCGGCTTCCAGGGATCCCACGGGGGCTGCCCCTGCCCACCCTGCCCATAACTCATGCGCCGCATCTTAGACGGGCCCCAGGGGGTGCCGTTCCGCGTCACAGCCCACTCGAGCCCCTAGCGTGACCTGCATGAACGAGGGCAAAAGTGACATCTCCGGGTGGTTGGTACGGCGGGCCTCCCGGCACGCGTGGGCGGCGCTGGGCGCGGTGCTGTGCGCCCCTGTCGTCGGCGTCGCGCGAGGGGCCTCGGACGGCGGGATGGACAACGCGATCGTCGTACGGGCCGCCCGGGCCTGGTTGGACGGCGGCTCTCCCTACGCCGACCCGCACTTTCTCTATCTGCCGAGCGCGGTGCTCGCGGCGGTGCCGCAGGCGTTGCTCCCGCCGTACGCGCTGCGGGTGCTGGTCCCGCTGACGGTGACCGCGCTGCTGGTGACGGGCTGGGCGTGCGCCCTGCGCATCCACGGGATTCCGGGGCGCAGCCGCCTCGCGGTGCTCGGCCTCACCGCTCTCGCGCTGGGCTTCGCGCCCTTCGGGCACCTGGTGACCCTCGGCAACTGGACGGTGACCGCCGCCGCCGCGCTGCCCCTCGCGCTGCTGCTGGCCTCGCGGGAGCGGTGGGTCGCGGCGGGGGTGGTCATCGGCGCGGCGGTCGCGTTGAAGCCTTTGCTCGCGCCGGTGGCGCTCCTCTTTCTCTTCGCGCGCCGGTGGCGGGGGCTGGCCGCGGTCGCGCTGGTCCCCGCGGTCGCGTCCGGCGGGGCGGCGCTGCTGATGCCGGATCCTGCGGGGTTCGTCACACGGACGCTGCCGTTCCTGCTGCGGGGCCACGACGGATTCGTACGACGCTACGAGGCCTCGCCGGTGGCGGTGCTGCCCCGGGTCGGGGTGCCGGCCGGGGCGGCGGCGCTGCTCGCCTTCGCGGCCGCCGGGGCCGGGGTCTGGTGCGCGTACCGGCGGTGGCGTCGGGCCGATCCCGGGCCGCTGCGGCTGGTCGAGACGGCGGTGCTGCTGATGCTCTCGGCGTTCCTGGTGTCCCGGCCGTCGTACGACCACTATCTGCTGGTCGCCGTGCCGCTGCTGCTCGCGGGGCTGCCGTTTTCCGGCGCGGTGGCCCGTACGCCGTGGTTCTGGCTCGCTCTGGTGCCGCAGGTGCCCGGGTTCAGCTGGCCCTGGCTGGAGCCGGTGACCCGGCGGGCCTTCCGGGACTGCCTTACGTTGTGTGTAATGGCCTTCGCGGTGGCCGTCCGCTGGCCGGGGCCGCCCCTGGGGTCACGGCACGGTCGCCCGGAGCCGGCCGAGCCCACAGCGGTAGCGGCTCGCGTTTTGACCCGTCCGGGGCAGCACGGGTAGGCTTGCCCTTCGTTATGTGTATTGGCTTGCTCATTCTCACGTGAGAGGCCCTTACACCGGTCCACCGGGGCCGATGACCAGCGACCAGCACGCGGTATGCGTCACCGCAGTGCGGTCAGGGCTGTCGTGATCGTCCGTGGTGGCCTTGTCAGGACCCACTCACTGAAGAAGCGAAGGCTACGAACCGTGCGTACGTACAGCCCCAAGCCCGGCGACATCACTCGCCAGTGGCACGTCATCGACGCCCAGGACGTCGTCCTCGGCCGTCTGGCGACCACCGCCGCCACCCTTCTGCGGGGCAAGCACAAGCCGATCTTTGCCCCGCACGTCGATGCCGGTGACTTCGTCATCATCATCAACGCCGACAAGGTGCACCTGTCCGGCAACAAGCGGACCCAGAAGATGGCGTACCGCCACTCCGGTTACCCGGGTGGTCTGCGCTCCGTCCGCTACGACGAGCTGCTGGACAAGAACCCCGAGAAGGCCGTCGAGAAGGCCGTCAAGGGCATGCTCCCCAAGAACACCCTGGGCCGTCAGATGCTCTCGAAGCTGAAGGTCTACTCGGGCGACCAGCACCCGCACGCTGCCCAGCAGCCGGTGCCGTTCGAGATCACCCAGGTCGCGCAGTAGTTCCGGCCACCCCCTAAGACGAACAGAAATCTGAGGAGAATCGTGGCCGAGACCACCGTTGAGCAGCCGGTCGAAGAGACCGAGGTTGTCGACATCGAGAACTACACCACCGAGTCCGAGGTCCCCGTCGAGGGCGAGTACACCTCCGAGTCGCTGGCCTCCCGCTTCGGCGACCCCCAGCCGGCCGCCGGCCTGGGCCGTCGCAAGAACGCCATCGCCCGCGTCCGGATCGTCCCGGGCACCGGCAAGTGGAAGATCAACGGTCGCACCCTTGAGGACTACTTCCCCAACAAGGTGCACCAGCAGGAAGTCAACGAGCCCTTCAAGGTGCTCGAGCTCGACAACCGCTACGACGTCATCGCCCGTATCTCGGGTGGCGGCGTCTCCGGTCAGGCCGGTGCGCTCCGTCTCGGTGTCGCCCGCGCGCTGAACGAGGCGGACGTCGACAACAACCGCGGCGCCCTGAAGAAGGCCGGCTTCCTCAAGCGCGACGACCGTGCGGTCGAGCGCAAGAAGGCCGGTCTGAAGAAGGCCCGTAAGGCCCCGCAGTACAGCAAGCGTTAATCTTCGCTGCCTGCTCGTACGCGTAGCGCTACGCGTCGTACTCCGATCGCCCCGGCGGCACGCCACAGTGCCGCCGGGGCGTTCGTTTATCACAGGCCTTGGGCGTATAACGGCACAAGGTGCTCAAAGGCTCGTGTGATCGGATGACTTCCGAATTCTGAAGTTTCCTCAGGAGGACAAGTGGGACGACTCTTCGGCACGGACGGCGTGCGCGGTGTCGCCAACGCGGATCTGACAGCCGAGCTTGCGCTCGGACTCTCCGTGGCGGCGGCGCACGTACTGGCCGAGGCGGGCACGTTCGAAGGCCACCGGCCGGTCGCGGTGGTCGGGCGGGACCCGCGCGCGTCCGGGGAGTTCCTGGAGGCGGCCGTGGTCGCGGGCCTGGCCAGCGCGGGCGTGGACGTCCTGCTCGTCGGTGTGCTGCCCACCCCCGCGGTGGCGTACCTCACCGGTGCGCTGGGCGCCGACCTCGGCGTGATGCTCTCCGCCAGCCACAACGCCATGCCCGACAACGGGGTCAAGTTCTTCGCCCGCGGCGGCCACAAGCTCGCCGACGAGCTGGAGGACAGGATCGAGGCCGTCTACGAGGAGCACCGCACCGGCGCTCCCTGGGACCGGCCCACCGGCGCCGGCGTCGGCCGGGTGAGCTCCTACGAACAGGGCTTCGACCAGTACGTCGCCCACCTCATCAGCGTCCTGCCGAACCGTCTGGACGGCGTGAAGGTCGTCCTCGACGAGGCGCACGGTGCCGCCGCTCAGGTCTCTCCCGAGGCCTTCACCCGGGCCGGCGCGCAGATCATCACGATCGGCGCCGATCCCGACGGCCTGAACATCAACGACGGCTGCGGCTCCACCCACCTCGGTCTCCTCAAGGCCGCCGTCATCGAGCACGGCGCCGACCTCGGCATCGCGCACGACGGCGACGCCGACCGCTGCCTCGCCGTGGACCACACGGGCGCCGAGGTCGACGGCGACCAGATCCTGGCCGTACTCGCGCTGGCGATGCGGGAGCGTTCCGCACTGCGCTCCGACACCGTTGTCGCGACGGTCATGTCCAATCTGGGCTTCAAGCTGGCCATGGAGCGCGAGGGCCTCTCGCTCGTGCAGACGGCGGTCGGCGACCGCTATGTCCTGGAGGAGATGAAGGAGCACGACTACGCGCTCGGCGGCGAGCAGTCCGGGCACGTCATCATCCTCGACCACGCCACCACCGGCGACGGCACGCTGACCGGGCTGCTGCTCGCGGCGCGGGTCGCCCAGACGGGCCGTACGCTCCAGGACCTCGCCTCGGTCATGGAGCGTCTGCCGCAGGTGCTCATCAATGTGCCCGACGTCGACAGGTCGCGGGTCGGGACCTCCGCCGAGCTGGCCACCGCGGTGTCCGACGCCGAACGCGAACTCGGCTCCACCGGGCGGGTGTTGCTGCGTCCCTCGGGCACCGAGCCGCTCGTACGGGTGATGGTCGAGGCCGCCGACCTCGAACACGCCCGGTCGGTCGCCGCACGGCTCGCCGACGCGGTCAAGTCCGCGCTCGGCTAAGCGATTTCCGTCTTGCGCTGCCTCGCCCAGAACCACTTCTGGGTGAGCAGCGTGAGCGTGCCCGACAGGACGATGCCGCCGAGATTGGCGAGCAACTGCCAAGTGGAGCCCCACGTCTGGGAGTACTCCGTGTAGCTGAAGGCCACGGCGGCGTTGGCGGCGGCCGGGACCGTGGTCACCGAGATTGCCACGCCGATCAGCGCGCCCGACTTCGCGGACGTGAGGGACAGGGTGCCCGCGATGCCCGCCAGGAACGCCACCACGAACGACATCCAGTCGGGCTTCCAGATGAAGGCCGTGTTGGGTCGCGCCGCCTCCACCATCGACCTGTCGAACAGCCCCAGTCCGTCAAGGAGCCAGCTGAAGCCCGCGGTCAGCACCATGGCGACGGCGAACCCGGCGAGCAGCGCCCACAGGGACCGCAGCACCAGGTGCGGGGTGCGCTGCACCAGCGCCGTGGAGATCCCCGCGAGCGGTCCGAACTCCGGGCCCACCGCCATCGCGCCCACGATGAGGATCGCGTTGTCGAGCATCACACCGCAGGCCGCGAGCATCGTCGCGATCGTCAGGAACGCCACATAGGTGACGGTCAGCGTCGACTCCTCGTGCGTCGCCTCCGCCAGGTGCTCCCACAGCACCGCGTCCGCGCCCTCGCCCGGCGCCTCGTCCTCCGCCTTGTCGGCGCGCTTCGACAGCGACAGATCGATGTTCTCCACGGCGATCGAGCCGGTCCTGTCGAGCTCCAACTCCCGCAGCCCGCCGATGAGTTCGTCTCCCGCCTCACGTGCGACGTCGCAGGTCACGACGTCTCCGACGGGGTTGCGGGCGGCGCCTGGCATGACGACGAGATGGGTGGCGCCGACCGTCTTCTCGATCAGGCGCACCACGTCGTCGGTCCGGTCGGCCGGGGTGATCAGGCGCAGATGCAGCATGGGCGCAGCGTAGCTTTCACAGCTTTCTGAGACTCAGCCGCTGCACCTTGTGATCCGGGCCCTTGCGTACGACGAGGGCCGCCCGGCCGCGCGTCGGGGCCACGTTCTCCAGCAGGTTGACCTTGTTGATGGTCCGCCAGGTCGTGCGGGCGTAGTCGAGCGCCTCCTCTTCGGAGACCTGGGTGTACTTGCGGAAGTACGAGGAGGGGTTCTGGAAGGCGGTCTGGCGCAGCTTCTTGAACCGGTTGAGGTACCAGCGCTCGATGTCCTCGGGGCGGGCGTCGACGTACACGCTGAAGTCGAAGTAGTCCGCGAGGCCGACGCGGGTGCGGCCGTCCTTGCCGGGAAGGGCGGGCTGCAGCACGTTCAGGCCTTCGACGATGAGGATGTCGGGGCGACGGACCGTGAGCTTCCGGCCGGGCACGATGTCGTAGATCAGGTGGGAGTAGACGGGGGCGGTGACCTCGTCCTTGCCCGCCTTGATGTCGGCGACGAAACGGGTCAGGGCGCGGCGGTCGTACGACTCGGGGAAACCTTTCCGCGACATCAGGCCGCGCGCTTCCAGCTCCTGGGTGGGCAGCAGGAAGCCGTCTGTCGTGACCAGTTCGACGCGCGGATGTTCGGGCCAGCGGGAGAGCAGCGCCTGAAGCAGGCGGGCGACGGTGGACTTGCCGACGGCCACGGAACCGGCGACCCCTATGACGAACGGAGTGCCGGACTGGGAGCCCTTCTCGCCGAGGAAGGTGTTCAGCGCCCCTCTGAGTCCGTCGGTGGCGCCGACGTACAGATTGAGCAGTCTGGACAGCGGCAGATAGATGTCCCGCACCTCGTCGAGGTCGATGACGTCGCCCAGGCCGCGCAGCTTCTCGACCTCCTCGGCGTTCAGCGGGAGCGGCGTCTTTTCGCGCAGCGCGCTCCACTCGGCACGGGTGAGGTCGACGTAGGGAGTCGCCTCCGGCTTGGACCGGTGGGCGCTCCGCGGCAACGAGGAGACCGGAGAGATCACAGTCCATTGTTACGGGAGTATGGACGGCGTGGGGCGTGGGCTCCGTCACGCGGGGTCACCCGGGACGGCGCCGGGGGCCCCGGAGGCCTGTGCGAAGGGCGGCTGGAATTTCCGATATCGGGCACGCGATGCCGTGTTCGGGCCCGGCTCGGCCCGTAGGCTGCGGCGCATGTGCGGAATCGTGGGATACGTGGGGTCGCAGTCGGCGCTTGACGTGGTGATGGCCGGACTGAAGCGGCTGGAATACCGGGGGTACGACTCGGCGGGTGTCGCCGTCCTGGCGGACGGGGGACTCGCCGCCGCCAAGAAGGCCGGGAAACTGGTCAACCTGGAAAAGGAGCTGGTCGACCGGCCGCTGCCGACCGGATTGACGGGAATCGGGCACACCCGCTGGGCCACCCACGGCGGCCCCACGGACGCCAACGCGCATCCGCACCTCGACAACGCGGGCCGGGTCGCCGTCGTCCACAACGGCATCATCGAGAACTTCGCCCTGCTGCGTGCCGAGTTGGCCGAGCGCGGGCATGAGCTGACCTCCGAGACGGACACCGAGGTCGTCGCCCATCTGCTCGCCGAGGAGTTCTCCTCGTGCGAGGACCTGGCGGAGGCGATGCGGCTGGTGTGCCGGCGCCTGGAGGGCGCGTTCACGCTGGTCGCGGCGCACGCCGACGAGCCGGACGTGGTCGTGGGGGCCCGCCGGAACTCGCCGCTCGTGGTGGGCGTTGGAGAGGGCGAGGCCTTTCTCGCCTCGGACGTCGCCGCGTTCATCGCCCACACGCGGTCGGCGATCGAGCTGGGTCAGGACCAGGTGGTGGAGCTGCGCCGGGACGGCGTCACGGTCACCGGCTTCGACGGCAGGCCCGCCGAGGTGCGTTCCTACCACGTGGACTGGGACGCTTCGGCGGCCGAAAAGGGGGGTTATGACTACTTCATGCTCAAGGAGATCGCCGAGCAGCCCAAGGCGGTCGCCGATACGCTGCTGGGGCGTATCGACGCGTCCGGCTCGCTGACACTCGACGAGGTCCGGATCCCGGCCGCCGTCCTCCGCGAGGTCGACAAGGTCGTCATCGTCGCGTGCGGTACGGCCTTCCACGCCGGGTTGATCGCCAAGTACGCCATCGAACACTGGACGCGGATCCCGTGCGAGGTCGAGCTGGCGAGCGAGTTCCGCTACCGCGACCCGATCCTGGATCCCCGCACGCTCGTCATCGCCATCTCGCAGTCCGGCGAGACCATGGACACGCTGATGGCGCTGCGGCACGCCCGCGAGCAGGGCTCCAAGGTGCTGGCGATCTGCAACACGAACGGCTCGACGATCCCCCGTGAGTCGGACGCGGTGCTGTACACGCACGCGGGCCCGGAGGTCGCCGTCGCCTCGACCAAGGCCTTCCTGACGCAGCTCGTGGCCTGCTACCTGGTCGCCCTGTACCTGGGCCAGGTGCGCGGCACCAAGTGGGGCGACGAGATCCAGGCCGTCATCCGCGAGCTCTCCCGGATCTCCCGCGAGGTGGAGCGCGTCCTGGAGACGATGGAGCCGGTACGGGAGCTGGCGCGCTCCCTCGCCGACAAGAACACCGTGCTGTTCCTGGGCCGGCACGTCGGCTATCCGGTCGCGCTCGAAGGCGCCCTCAAACTGAAGGAACTGGCGTACATGCACGCCGAGGGCTTCGCGGCGGGCGAGCTGAAGCACGGGCCCATCGCGCTGATCGAGGAGGACCTGCCGGTGGTGGTCGTGGTGCCGTCCCCGCGCGGGCGCTCGATCCTGCACGACAAGATCGTGTCCAACATCCAGGAGATCCGGGCGAGGGGCGCGCGGACGATCGTGATCGCGGAGGAGGGCGACGAGGCGGTCGTTCCGTACGCCGACCACCTCATCCGCATCCCGGTCACCCCGACGCTCCTTCAGCCGCTGGTGTCCACCGTCCCCTTGCAGGTGTTCGCGTGCGAGCTGGCGACCGCCCGGGGGAACGAGGTGGACCAGCCACGCAACCTCGCCAAGTCCGTGACGGTCGAGTGACGGGCTCCTGATCCCCGCCCCTTAGGGTGCGGAGCATGAGCATCATCGGGGTCGGAATCGACGTGGCGGAGATCGACCGGTTCCGGGCGTCGCTGGAGCGCACGCCCGCGCTGGCCGAACGGGTCTTCCTGACGCGGGAGTTGTACCTGCCCAGCGGCGAGCGCCGGGGCATCGCGTCGCTGGCCGCGCGCTTCGCCGCCAAGGAGGCGCTCGCCAAGGCCCTGGGCGCCCCCTCGGGCCTGCACTGGACCGACGCCGAGGTCTACGTGGAGGACAGCGGCCAGCCCCGGCTGCGGGTGAAGGGAACGGTGGCGGCCCGTGCGGCCGAACTCGGCGTGCGGTCCTGGCATGTGTCGCTGAGCCATGACGCCGGGGTGGCCTCGGCGGTGGTGGTGGCTGAGGGGTAGTGCGTGCCGCCGGCCCACCCCATCGAGGCAGCATGGTGAGCGACCGTACGGGAGACTCGACGGTATGCGTACTGCTTACAGCGTGGAGACCGTGAGAACCGCTGAGCGGGAGCTGATGGCGCGGCTTCCGGAGGGCGCGTTGATGCAACGCGCCGCCGCCGGACTGGCCGCCGTCTGCGCCCAGTTGCTGGGGCGGGTGTACGGCAGCCGGGTCGTGCTGCTGGTGGGGAGCGGGGACAACGGCGGCGACGCCCTGTACGCCGGGGCCCGGCTGGCCCGGCGCGGGGCGGGGGTCACGGCGGTGCTGCTCTCCCCCGAACGGACGCATGCCGGGGGGCTGACCGCGCTGCGGCGGGCCGGGGGCACCGCGGCGACTCCCGGTGCCGCCGAGGGACCGATCCTGCGGGCCGACCTCGTCGTCGACGGCATCGTCGGGATCGGCGGCAAGGGCGGCCTTCGCCCGGACGCCGCGGTGCTCGCCGCCCTGGCCGAGGACTCCGGGGCCGCCGTCGTCGCCGTCGACCTGCCGAGCGGGATCGAGGCGGACACCGGAGAGGTGCGCGGCGCTGCGGTCCGCGCCGATCTGACGGTGACCTTCGGCACGCACAAGCCGGGGCTGCTCATCGATCCGGCGCGCGAGTACGCCGGTTCCGTGCGCCTCGTCGACATCGGGCTCGAACTGCCCGCCGAGGCCGAGCTGGAGGCCCTGCAGCACGACGATGTCGCGGCGCGGCTGCCCGTGCCGGGGGCCCGGAGCGACAAGTACCGGCGCGGTGTCGTCGGGATCGCCGCCGGGTCCGCCCGCTATCCCGGGGCCGCGGTGCTCGCCGTCTCCGGGGCGCTGCGGGGCGGGGCCGGGGCCGTGCGGTACGTCGGGCCGGCCGGGGACGCCGTCATCGCCCGCTTTCCGGAGACCCTCGTATCCGATCGGGGGCCCACGAAGGCCGGGCGGGTGCAGGCGTGGGTCGTGGGGCCCGGGGCCGGGGACGACGCGGCGGCGGTCGCGGAGGTGCTCACCGCGGAGGTGCCGGTGCTGGTGGACGCGGACGGACTGCGGCTCGCGGACCTGGCCGCCGTTCGGGCCCGCAGCGCGCCCACGCTGATGACCCCGCATGCCGGGGAGGCCGCCGCGCTGCTCGGTGTCTCGCGGGAGGCCGTCGAGGAGGCTCGGCTTTCTTCCGTGCGGGAGCTTGCGGGGCGGTATGGGGCGACGGTGCTGCTCAAGGGGTCGACGACGTTGGTCGCTGATGCGGGGGGTGGAGTGGTGCGGGTGAATCCGACGGGGACGGGGTGGCTGGCCACGGCGGGGAGCGGGGATGTGTTGTCCGGGCTTGCCGGGTCGCTGCTCGCGGCCGGGTTGTCCGCGTTGGACGCGGGGAGTGTGGGGGCGTACGTCCATGGGCTGGCGGGGCGTTTCGCCGCCGACGGTGCGCCGGCGGGCGCCCACGATGTGGCCTCCGCGATCCCTGAGGCGTGGCGGGACGTCCGCGACTGAGGTGTGGGCCGGCGGGTTTCGCCCCCTCCGCCCCTGCCCGTCCCGTATCTGGGGGGCTCCGCCCCCCAGGCCCCCCTTGTCGCGCTTCGCGCTCGTCCTCAAACGCCGGACGGGCTAGAACCGCTCAGCTCAAGAAGTCCCGGCCGATGTTCTCCGCGACCCGCTCCAGGATCGGCCCGGCGTCGGCGATGCACTTCGCGATGTCGGGCTCGACCTGGGTGAGCGGATAGGCGCGACGGATCCCGGCCTTGCCGAGTGCGTCCGGCGGCAGGGCGAGGCGGCCGCACACCGCGACGACCTCCTTGCCCGCCGCACGAGCGGCGGCGGCGACCCCGGCGGGAGCCTTGCCGTGCAGGGTCTGTTCGTCGAGCGAGCCCTCACCGGTGATCACCAGGGTGGCCCGGTCCAGCGCCGGCGCGAAGCCGAGCACGTCCAGCATGACCTCGATCCCGGGCCGGAATCGGGCGCCGAGGACCAGAGCCCCGTACCCGATGCCCCCCGCGGCACCGGCGCCGGGCGCGGCGGCGTACTCCGCGGCCTTGGAGCCGATGGCCTTCTCCAGAATCCTGGCGAAGTGGGCGAGGGCGGCGTCCAGAGTCTCCACGTCGTCGGGGCTCGCGCCCTTTTGGGGGCCGTAGACGGCGGGGGCGCCCTTGGGCCCCGTGAGCGGGTTGTCCACGTCGCTGGCGAGGACGAGGTCGACCGAGGACAGGCGGGCGTCGAGGCCGGAGAGATCGGCGGTGACGACATCGCGCAGTCCGGCGCCGCCGGGAGCGACCGGCTCGCCGTCCGCGTCCACGAAGCGCGCCCCGAGCGCTGCCAGCATGCCCGCACCCCCGTCCGTCGTCGCGCTGCCGCCAACGCCGAACACGATCGTGCGCGCGCCGGCGTCCAGCGCCGCGCGCAGCAGCTCCCCGGAGCCGTAGGTCGAGGAGGTGAGCGGCGCGAAGACGCCCTTGGGCAGCCGCTGGAGCCCGCTCGCCTCCGCCATCTCCACGACCGCGGTGTCACCGCGCAGCGCGTACGCCGCGCTCACCTCGTCGCCCAACGGCCCGGCGACCCGCACCTCGCGCCGCTCGAAACCCGCCGCGACCGCCGCGTCCACGGTCCCGTCGCCGCCGTCGGCCACGGGCAGCGCCTCGACCTCGACGCGCGGCGCGATCCGGCGCAGTCCGGCCGTCACCCGCTCCGCGACCTGTACGGCCGTCAGCGATCCCTTGAACTTGTCCGCGGCGATGAGCACACGCGGGGTCCGATCCACAGCAGCGTCCGCCACCTTGCATTCCCCTTGCTTTCCGGGCCTTGCTCACGTCAAGGCAGTCGCGCCGCTGCGACCTTAACCGGAGGAAGCCCCCGCCGTCATGCCCTGACCAGCCCCCGGGACCGCGTGGCTCCAGGATTCGCCCGGCTCACGGAATTCCGCGCGGGCCCGCCGGGAATTGGGTAAACCGGAGCTATGACCCCCCTGGGCATTGAGCTCGCCGACCGCGTCCTCGGGGGCTGGCTGGGCCGGATCGCGGGCAACATGCTCGGCAAGCCGGTCGAGCAGGGCGACCACTGGACGCGGGATCGCATCGACCGCTATCTGCGGCAGGCCGCGGCCCTGCCCCTCACCGACTACCTCCCCGAGCCCATCGACGGCGGCGTGGGGGCCGACGAGTTCGAGCTGCGGCCGGAGTGGCGGCAGTGCGTGCGCGGCCGTATCCACGGCAGCTGCCGTGACGACGACGTGGACTACGCGATCCTCGGCCTCGACCTCCTGGAGACGCACGGCTTCGGCTTCAGTACCGAGCAGGTCGGTGATCTGTGGCTGCTGCGGCTGCCGTATCTGCAGACGTTCACGGCGGAGCGGGCCGCGTACCGCAACCTCGCCAATGGGTTGAAACCGCCCCTGACGGCGACGTACGAGAATCCCTACCAGGAATGGATCGGCGCTCTCATCCGCGCCGACGTCTACGGCTGGACCTGCCCGGGTCTGCCGCGCCGCGCGGCCTCGCTGGCCCGCCGGGACGCCGTCCTCTCCCACACCGGCAACGGCGTGTACGGGGCGATGTGGGCGGCGGCGCTGATCTCGGCGGCCTTCACGGCTCCGACCGTGCGGCACGCACTGGACACGGCGCTCACGGTGATCCCCGCGAGCAGCCGCCTCGCGCGCACCGTACGCCGGGTGCTGACGCTGCACGAGACCCGGATGACCTGGGAGGACACGCTCAGCACGGTCGCCGAGGAGACCGCGGGCCTCGGCTGGATCCACACTGTCCCGAACGCCGCGGTGCTCACGGCGGGGCTCCTCTACGGCGACGGCGACTTCACCCGCACGATCACGCTGACCGTCCGCGGTGGTCTGGACACCGACTCGAACGGCGCGACCGCGGGCTCCGTCGCGGGCGTCCTGTGCGGGGCCGCCGCGGTCCCCTCGCAATGGCGGGATCCGCTCGAGGACACCGTGCGCAGTGCGGTGTTCGGCTTCGACGGGGTGCGGATCAGTGAGCTCGCGTCGCGCACGGTCGCGCTCGCGGAAGCCCAAGCCCAAGCCCAAGCCGAAGCGAAGGCCGAAGCCTAGAACCGGGTGCCTAGACCGCGGCAGGCGCGCCCGTCCTGAACGCCTCCGCCGTCACCCCCATCGCCCGCAGCAGCAGCCGGTCGCGCAGGCCGTCCGGGAGGAAGCGCAGCAGGGCGAGGGCCCGTCCGTCGCGTCCGGTGGTGTAGAGGGTGGCGGGGCGGCGGGCGGTCAGGGCTCGTACGACGGCGTTGACGGCCGGGGCGACGGGCCCGAGCGGCTGCCGGGCCGCCGCGGTCCGTACGGCGTCCAGGGCGCCCGCGTACCGGTGCCGGGTCTCGGCAGAGCCCACCCAGCCCAGGTCGGCGCTCGCCTTGTCCGCCGTGGCGAAGATGGCGGTGTCCATGGCCCCCGGCTCGACCAGGCAGACCTTGACGCCCTGGTGGCGCAGCTCCATGCGCAGGGCCTCGGTGAGCGCCGCGAGGGCGGCCTTCGACGCGGCGATCGGCCCGAAGAAGGGCGGGGTGACGCGGGCGGAGACGGCTCCGAGGTTCACGATCCGGCCGCCGACCGCGCGCAGCGCGGGCAGGAAGGCGCGGGTCACGGCCGCCTGCCCGATCACATTGACCTCGAACTGGCGGCGCCATGCCTCGGCCGGCACCAGTTCGACGGGGCCCTGCCCCATGATGCCCGCGTTGTTCACCAGGCCGTCGAGCCGGGGGCCGACGAGGTCCGCGGCAGCCGTGACGGACCCCTCGTCCGTCACGTCGAGGAGGAGGGGGTCAGCCCCGCGTCGCGGAGGGCCGCGGCGTCCGCGGGTTTGCGGTGCGCGGCGTAGACGATCCAGCCGTCCGCGCTCAGTCTCCGCGCGAGGGCGCCGCCGACACCGCCGGTGGCGCCGGTGATCACAACAGTACGGCGAGGAGTCAGCTCAGCCACAAGGGCCGCCTTTCACGCGGGAGTTCGCTGTCCCTCCCACCCTCCGCCGGGCCGCGCCCCGGTTGAAGAGTGCAGAATTTACTGGTGGCACCGACACCAGTACCGCGGGCCGGCCCTGGACAGGCATCCAAGGATCACGGCCGCAAGGCGCTCGCCGCCTTCCTGCGCTCCCGCCGCGAGCGCGCCGACCCCGCGGCGACCGGGCTGCCACCAGGGGGCCGCCGCCGCACTCCCGGGCTGCGCCGCGAGGAGGTCTCGCTGCTCTCCGGTGTGAGCCTGACCTGGTACACCTGGCTCGAACAGGGCCGTGACATCAACGTCTCCCCGCAGATCCTGCTGGCGCTGGCCCGCGTCCTCCAGCTCGACGGGGTGGAACGGGCCCACCTCTTCCGGCTCGCCCGCCTCCCGGCGCCCGAGCCCGCCGAGCGCTCCCTGGAGGTCCCGGACGCCGTCCGCACCTTCCTGGACAAGCTCATGCCCAGTCCGGCGTTCGTCATCGACCGCTGCTTCGACATCCTCGCGTGGAACCGGGCCCAGGAGTCCATCCTCGGCCCGGCCCTGCTGGACCGACCCCGACGCGAACTCAACAGCGCCTGGATGCTGTTCCGCGTTCCGGAGATCCGCGCGCTGATGCCGGAGTGGGAGCGGGAGGCCCGCTGGATGGCCCGACTGCTGCGCCAGCAGGCGGCGTACGAACTGGACAACCCGCGCTTTTCCGAACTGGTCGCTGAACTCATCGAAACCAGCGCCTACTTCGCGGAGGTCTGGGAGACCCATGACGTCGTCGAGTTCCGTTCCTCCGTACGCCGTTACCGGCACCCGGAGGCCGGCGACCTCGAGCTGTCGTACGTACGCCTGGCCTTGGAGGAGGCGCCCCGGCTCAGTCTGATCTGTCACTTCGCCGAGCCGGGCAGCGAGTCGGAGGATCGACTGCGGAGTCTCGTTACGCTTCGTGGATGACCACTCCTGACTTCGCCACCTACATCGCCGGACTGCCCCGTGTCCTCGCCGGGGCCGCCGCCCTCTTCCGTGACGCCGAGGGGCGTGTGCTGCTCGTCGAGCCGAACTACCGCGAGGGCTGGGCCCTTCCGGGCGGCACCGTCGAGTCGGACGACGGGGAGACCCCGCGGCAGGGCGCACGCCGCGAGACCGCCGAGGAGATCGGCCTCAACGTCGAACTCGGCCAGCTCCTCGCGGTCGACTGGGTGCACGGCACGGCCCGGCCTCCGCTGGTCGCGTACCTGTACGACGGCGGGGTCCTCGGCGAGGACGACCTCAAGGCGATCCGCCTGCAGGAGGAGGAGCTGCTGTCCTGGCGGCTGGTGCCGCGCGCGGAACTGGCCGAGTACCTGCCGGGCGCCCTGGGACGGCGCGTCCTCGCCGGCCTCGACGTGCTGGCCGAGGGCGCGGGGACGGCGGAGCTGGAGAACGGCCACCGGGTGGGCTGACCGGGCCACCGATATCCGTTCGCCCACCCCGTTCCCCCGTCCTACCCTCGATGACATGACCAAGCCCCTCGTCGCCATCCTCAGCGGCGCCGGGATCTCGACGGATTCCGGGATCCCGGACTACCGCGGCCCGAACGGGCTGTGGCGGCGCGATCCCGAGGCCCAGAAGCTCGTCACGTACGAGTACTACATGGGTGATCCGGAGATCCGGCGGCGGTCCTGGCAGATGCGGCGCAGGAACCGCACGCTTCAGGCGGAGCCGAACGCGGCGCATCGCGCGGTGGCCGGGCTGGAGCGGTCCGGGGTGCCGGTGCGCGTGATCACGCAGAACGTGGACGGGCTGCACCAGCTCGCCGGGATGCCCGCCCGCAAGGTGCTCGAACTGCACGGGAGTGCGCGCAGTTTCGTGTGCACCGGGTGTCATGCGCGCGGTCCGATGGAGGACGCGCTCGGGCGGGTCGAGGCCGGTGAGGCCGATCCGCCGTGCCTGGAGTGCGGGGGGATCCTGAAGTCGGCGACGGTGATGTTCGGCGAGCGGCTGGATCCGGTGGTGCTGGGTGAGGCGGTCGCGATCACCAAGGCCTGCCAGGTGTTCCTCGCGGTCGGCAGCAGTCTGCAGGTGCAGCCCGCCGCGGGACTCGCCGGGGTCGCCGCCGACGGCGGGGCGCGGCTGATCATCGTCAACGCCGAGCCGACCCCGTACGACGCTCTGGCAGACGAGGTCGTACGGGAGCCGATCGGCACGGCGCTGCCCGAACTGCTGCGCGGCCTCCAAAACAGCTAGAACAGCGCGGCGCCCTGCTCGAAGTCCAGCAGTCGCTGCTTGCGTTCCAGACCGCCGCCGTAGCCCGTGAGGCTTCCGTCGGCGCCCACCACGCGGTGGCAGGGCACGATGATGCCGATGGGGTTCTTGCCGTTGGCGAGACCCACCGCGCGCGAGGCCTTGGGGTTGCCGAGAGTGTCCGCGAGTTCGCCGTACGAACAGATCTCGCCGTACGGGATCTTCCGGAGCTGCTCCCAGACACTGCGCTGGAAGGGCGTGCCGGACATCCGCAGTTCGAGGGTGAATTCCTTCAACTCGCCACGGAAATAGGCCTGTAGCTGGTCCGTCGCCTCGTCGAAGAGCGTGTCGTCGCGCTCGCCGAAGGTCTCCTCGGGCGGGCGGTGGCGCTGGCCGACCATGTAGAGGCCGCACAGGACACCGTCGTCGGCGACGAGGGTGAGGGGGCCGTACGAGCTGTCGATGACGGTGTGCTGCTTCACTGAACGTCCTTATACGGGCAGGAAGTTGATGGGGTGGCTGTCGGTTGCCCAGAGGTACTGGACCGCGTAGGCGCGCCAGGGACGCCAGGCCGCGGCGCGGGCCGTGAGGGCGGCCGGGGTGGAGGGCAGACCCAGCTCCTGGGCGGCGCGCCGGATTCCGAGGTCGGTGGGGAGGAAGGCGTCGGGGTCGCCCAGGCCGCGCATCGCGATGACGTCGACGGTCCAGGGGCCGAAGCCGGGGAGGTCGAGGAGCCGGGCCCGGGCCTCGGCCCAGTCGCTCTCCACCCCCAAGTGGATGGTGCCGTCGGCGAGTTGGCGTGCCAGCGTGGTGAACGTGATGCGGCGGGTGCGCGGCATGGCGAGCGACTCGGGGTCGAGTGCGGCGAGCGCCTCGGGCGAGGGGAAGAGATGGGTGAGGCCGCCCTCCGGGTCGTCGACCGTTTCGCCGTGCGCGGTGACCAGCCGGGCCGCGTGGGTGCGCGCCGCCGCCGTGGAGACCTGCTGGCCCAGCACGGCCCGTACGGCGAACTCGGACTCGTCGACGGTGCGCGGCACCCGGCGGCCGGGGGCTTTGTCCACCAGCGGCGCCAGCACCGGATCCGTACGCAACTGGTCGTCGACCGCGACCGGGTCGGCGTCCAGGTCGAGCATGCGGCGGCAGCGGCTGATCGCGACGGGCAGGTCACGCAGGTCGCTGAGGGTCAGGCGGCAGGCGATGTGGTCCGGCTGCGGCGTCAGAGCGACTATCCCGTGTCCGTACGGCAGGCGCAGGGTGCGCCGGTACGCGCCCGCGCGCCACTCCTCCACACCGGGTACGGCGGTGGCCGCGAGGTGGCCGAAGAGGTTGTCGGGGTTGAGCGGGGCGCGGAAGGGGAGCCGCAGGCTCAGCACGCCCGGCGTGGGGGTGGCTCCCGCGCGCTTCTTGGGCAGGCGGGCGCGCAGCTCGCTCGGTGAGAGCGCGAAGACCTCGCGCACGGTGTCGTTGAAGGCGCGGATCGAGGAGAAACCCGCGGCGAAGGCGATCTCCGCCATGGGGAGCGGTGTGGTCTCGATGAGCAGCCGCGCGGTCTGGGCGCGTTGGGCCCGGGCGAGCGCCAGCGGTCCGGCGCCCAGCTCGGCCAGGAGCTGCCGCTCGATCTGGCGGGTGCTGTAGCCGAGGCGGGTGGCCAGGCCAGGTACGCCCTCGCGGTCCACGACACCGTCGCCGATCAGGCGCATCGCGCGGGCGACCAGGTCGGCGCGCTGGTTCCACTCGGGCGAGCCGGGGCTGGTGTCCGGGCGGCACCGCTTGCAGGCCCGGAATCCGGCCTGCTGGCAGGCGGCGGCGCTCGGGAAGAACGTCATGTTCTCCGCCTTCGGCGGCACGACAGGACAGCTGGGCCGACAGTAGATCCTCGTGGTGAGAACCGCCGTGAAGAACCATCCGTCGAAGCGTGCGTCCTTCGACTGGACGGCGCGCAGGCAGCGCTCGGTATCCGTGTGCATCCCGTTCTGCATGCCTCCAGCATCGACGAAGGGCGGGGCCGGGGCTGGCAGAAATCCGACATCTACGTGGCGTGGCCTGGGCCGCGCTCTCCGGCGGCCTGAGCCGCCTTCACCCTACCGGCCGCCCCGCGCCACGCGCTCTCCCGCAGCAGCCGCAGTCCGTTGAGGCCGACGATGACCGTGGACCCCTCGTGCCCCGCGACGCCGAGCGGCAGTGGCCGGACCTCCGTCACCCGCGGCATCCCCTCGGTCAGCGTGCCGGTCTTGTCGAACGCGATCGCGTCGACCTGTCCCAGCCGCTCCATCACCACGGCCGACTTGACCAGCACGCCGTGCCGGCCGGCGGTGGCGATCGCGGACAGCAGCGGCGGCATGGTGGCCAGCACCACCGCGCACGGCGATGCCACGATCATGAAGGTCATCGCCCGCAGGAGGGCGCCCGTGAGGTCCGCGCCGAAGGCCAGCGGCACCACGAAGACGCCGAGCGTGGCGGCCACCACGCCCACCGCGTACCGCTGTTCGACCTTCTCGATGAACAGCTGCGTCGGCGCCTTGGTGCGCGAGGCGTCCTCGACGAGGGTGACGATCCTGGCGATCACCGAGTCGGCGGGGTCGCGCTCGACGCGGACGCGCAGCGCGCCGGTGCCGTTGAGGGTGCCCGCGAAGACCTCGTCACCGGGGGCCTTCGCGACCGGCAGCGGTTCGCCGGTGATGGTCGCCTGGTCGGCCTCGCTGGTGCCGTCGATCACCCGCCCGTCGGCGCCGATCCGCTCCCCCGGCCGGATCAACAGGACGTCGCCCACGGCGAATTGGTCGGTGGGGACCGACTCCTCGCCGTCGGGAGTCACCCTGGTCGCCGTGGCGGGTGCCAGGTCGAGCAGTCCCCGTCGGAGTCGGCGGTACGGGCGGTGGCCAGGGCTTCCAGGGCGCCCGAGGTGGCGAAGATGACGATCAGCAGGGCGCCGTCCAGGACCTGCCCGATGGCGGCGGCACCCAGGGCGGCGACGATCATCAGCAGGTCGACGTCCAGGGTCTTCTCCCGCAGGGCCCTCAGTCCTTCGAGGGCGGGCTCCCAGCCTCCGGCGGCGTACGCGATCGCGTAGAGCGGTCCGTACGTCCAGCCGGGCGCGCCGCCCAGGTGCGGGGGGAGGGCGAGCAGGAAGGCGGCGGTGGCGAGGAGCGCCCAGCGGGCCTCGGGCAGCGCGAGAGGACGGGTGCGGCGTCGCGGGGGCGCCGGGGCGGGGCGGCCGGTGACGGGCGACGGGGCGAGAGTGGGAGACACGTGCGGCACCATACAGGAACATATGAAGAGTCGTTCATTCCTTCATGCGCGGTGAGTAAGATACCGCCCATGGGTCATGGAGCGGTCACCGCCACGCAGGACGCCACCGCGCGCGTACGGCTGGACGCGGCCAACGTCACGAAGGTCGCCACCACGCTCCAGGCGCTGTCGACCCCCTCCCGCCTGCTGATCCTCGCGCGACTGCGCGAAGGCCCGCTGCCGGCCACCGAGTTGGCGGCGGCGGTGGGCATGGAGCAGTCCGCCTGCTCGCACCAGCTGCGCCTGCTGCGCAATCTGGGCCTGGTCGTCGGTGAGCGCAGCGGCCGGTCGGTGGTGTACGCGCTGCACGACCACCATGTCGCCGAACTCCTCGACCAGGCCGTCTTCCACGTCGAGCACCTGCGGCTCGGCCTCAGTGACGCGCCCGACTGAGGTGACGCGGGCGCCCGCGTCACAGATGCGGCCGCTGTACGCCGCCGGGTTCACCACCGCGTTCGGGGCGCACGGCATCGCGGCCAACCTGGGCGCTCACTCCGGGGACCGTGTCACCTCGCTGCTCGTTCTGGGCGGACTGCTGGCCCTCTACGACGGGGCCGAGGTGCTGCTGAAGCCGGTGTTCGGCACGGTCGCCGACCGGATCGGTGCGCGGCCCGTACTGCTCGGCGGGCTCGTCGCCTTCGCCGCCGCCTCCGCGCTGTATGTCGTGGCGGACCGTCCGGGCCTGCTGTGGGCCGCCCGGCTCGGCCAGGGGGCGGCGGCCTCGGCGTTCTCGCCCGCGGCCTCCGCGCTGGTGGCCCGGCTGAATCCGGCCGCGAAGCGCGGGCGGGCGTACGGGAGTTACGGCTTCTACAAGTCCCTCGGCTACACCCTGGGTCCGCTGCTGGGGGGTGTGCTCGTGTGGGCGGGCGGGCTGCGGCTGCTGTTCGGCGTGCTCACGGCGCTGGGAGCGGTCGTCGCCGGGTGGGCGGCGCTGTCGGTACCCCGGGTGCCGCCGCTGCCGCGTGCCCGGCAGACGGTTCTCGATCTGGCGCGGCGGCTGGCCGACCCCGCCTTCCTCACGCCGACGGCGGCCCTCGCGGGCGCGACGGCCGCGCTCTCCGTGGGCGTGGGTTTCCTCCCCGTCTCCGGTGCCGCCGCGGGCCTCGGGACGGTGACCACGGGCGCCGCGGTCTCGGTCCTCGCGGCCTGCGCGGCGGTCGTCCAGCCGCGCGCCGGGCGGGCGTTGGACGCCGGCCGGCTGACCGCCCGCGCGGGGATCGGCGCCGGACTGCTGACCGCCGCCGCGGGGTTCGGCTGCGCGACGCTGCCCGGCCTGACGGGCGTCCTCCTCGCGGCGGCCCTGATCGGCACCGGCACGGGCCTGATCACTCCCCTGGGCTTCGCCTCCCTCGCCTCCACCACCCCCGAGGAACGACTCGGCCAGACGATGGGCGCCGCCGAACTCGGGCGTGAACTGGGCGACGCGGGCGGCCCGCTACTCGTCGCGACGGTCGCCACCGCGGCGACCTTGACGTACGGGTTCGCGGCGATGGCCGTGGTGCTGGTGGTGGGCCCGGTGGTCGGGTGCGTGATGCGGGGGCGCGGGCACGCGGGACTTCGGGCGAGGCGGTAGCCCGGCCGCGCGGAGGCGCGGAGGCGCGGAGGCGCGGAGGCGCGGAGGCGCGAGGTCAGCCACCCGGGGCGGCCGCAAGCGTGGCCGTCAGCGGGGTTCTTCGCCCTGGGCGACCTCCACCTCGTGGTGGAAGGCGAGGATGCCGGCCGTTGAGGCGCTGGCTGAGACGGTCGCGCAGACGGCGAGGAGGAGGGCGACCCAGGGGGCGGCGCGGGGGCGGCGCGCGGGGGCGGCGAGGAGAGCCGCCACGCGCTGGGGGACGGGGCCGGTGGTGGCCGCGGGGGCGAAGTCGGGACGGGTGGAACGGGACGCCCGGGTGGCCAGGGCGGCACGGGCGATGGCGCGGGCGGTCAGGCGCCGGTCTCCGACCGCGATGGCCGCGGCCTCGTCGGCGGTGCGTTCCACGGCGAGCGCGACGAGCGCGCGGACCGGGCGCAGACCGGGGTGACAGTGGGCCGCGAGTTCGGCCGCGACGAGGAAGCGGTGGTGGCCGCCCGCGTTGTGGGCCCGCTCATGCGCGAAGAGGACCTCGCGTTCGTCGGGGCCGAGGGTGCGGAGCATCGCCGTGGTGACGACGATGCGATGCGGACGGCCCGGCAGGGCGTACGCGTCCGGGTGCGGTGAGTCGATGACGCACAGGTCGCCCGCGGTGGGACGGCGGTCGGCCTGCGTACGGGCGGCGCGGAAGGCGCGCAGTTGCCGCAGGGCCGAGCGGGCGAGGGTCCAGGCGCCGACGGTGAGCGCGCCGGTGGCGGCGGCCGCCGCGGGCAGGACGACGACGTCCGAGGCGGTGTGCAGGGGATGGACGAGGTCGCCGAGGCCCGCGAAGACCGGCAGCTTGAACAGCCCGGTCAGGACCAGCGCGCCCAGTGCGGCGACGGAGGCTCCGGCCAGCACCACGATCGCGAGGGTCAGCGCCCACAGCGCGGCCGCCGGCGCGAGACGCTCGAGGCAGCGGCGGGCCAGCGGCGGCACGGCGAAGGGCACCAGCAGCGGGATCAGCAGCAGAGCCGTCATTCCTCACCCGATTCCAGCAGGTCGCGCAGCAGGCGCTCGTCGTCGGGGCTGAGCTGGGCGACGAACCGGGCGAGCGCCGTCTCACGGTCGTCGTCCCGGTCGAGTTCGGAGTGCATGCGTCGGGCGGTGAGACCGTGCGGGTCCTGGACCGGGAAGTACGCGTAGCCCCGTCCCTGCCGCTCCCGGCCGACGATGCCCTTCTCGTGCAGCCGTGACAGGATCGTGGTCACGGTCGTGCGCGCCAGGCCGGAGTTCAGCTCCATCTGGACGCGCCCCGGCGTGAGAGGTGCGCCCGCGGCCCAGAGGGCGGCCATCACGCCGGCCTCCAGCTCGCCCGCCGGCCGGCGTTCGTCCTTCGCACTGCTCATGGGAACGATCCTCACCCCGCCATCGTCTACAGTTCAGTAGACCGTCTACAGGATTGTAGTCACTCGGGTACGGCTCGATCGTACCCACCCGTCCAGTATGAGAGGGCACGCGCCGATGACCGCACCTTTGCTCGAGGCTTCACAGCTCGCGGTGAACATTCTCAGCGCCCAGTCCCTGCTCGCCGCCTTCGGCGTCCTGGGCGTGGGCGTGGTGATGTTCGCCGAGACCGGGCTGCTGATCGGCTTCTTCCTGCCCGGCGACTCCCTGCTGTTCACGGCGGGCCTGCTGTGCACCGGCTCGGGCCATGGCGGCCTGAAGCTGTCGCTGGCCCCGCTGCTGGTCGCCGCCGCGGTGGGCGCGCTGGCCGGTGCGCAGTGCGGTTACCTCATCGGACGGAAGGCGGGCGGGACGCTCCTCGCCCGCAGTGACTCGCCCCGGCTGCACGCGGGCGCGCAACGCGCCGAGGAGCTGCTGGAGCGCTATGGATACGCGAAGGCGATCGTGCTGGCCCGCTTCGTGCCAGTGGTGCGTACGGTGCTGAACCCCATGGCGGGCGCCCTGCACGTGCCCGTGCGGACCTTCACCGTATGGCAGGTGGTCGGCGGTCTCGTCTGGAGCCTCGGCCTCACCCTCGGGGGGTACGCGCTGGGCTCGTCGATTCCGAACGTCGACCGCTATCTGCTTCCCATGATCGCGCTGATCGTCGCCGTGTCGCTGATCCCGCTCGCCGCCGAGCTGTACCGCTCCCGCCGCACCGCCGCCACGGAGAAGGAGGCCCAGGGATGACCCTGGCCTTCGACGGCTCCTCCATCGACGGCTCCGCCTACACGTATGTCGTGGACCTCGCCCAGGACTCCCCCTCGTGGCTGGACAGCCTGGTGTCCACCTGGTCGACGTACGGGCTCGGACTGTTCGCCGTGCTCATGACCCTGGGCTGGTGGCAGGCGCGGCGGGTGAGCGCCCGGGCCGCGCTGGTCGCGCTCGCCGTACCGCTGATCGTGGTCGTGGCGTACGCGGTCGATCTCGGCCTCAAACTGGTGGTGCGCGAGGACCGGCCCTGTCAGAGCCTGCGGGTGGCGACGCTGGAGGCGTGTCCGGCATCGGGTGACTGGTCGTTCCCCAGCAACCACGCGGCCATCGCCGCCGCGGCGGCCGTCGCGCTGCTCTTCGTGTCCCGCCGACTCGGCACCCTCGCGGTGCTGGCCGCCTGCGCCATGGCCGTCTCCCGGGTCTGGGTGGGCGTGCACTATCCGCACGACGTCGCGGCCGGTGTCCTGGTCGGCACCTTGACCGCGATGCCGCTGGCGGCGTGGCTGTCCAGGGCCCCCGACACACTGGCCCACCGGCTGACCCGGTCGAGGCTGAGAGTCCTGCTGGTCGCCCCGCAGCTCGCGCGGAGCGGGTGAGGCAGGAGCATGCGCCAGCGGATCCTGGTCGTGGAGGACGACCACGCCCTGCGTGATGTCCTGCTGCGCGGACTGCGGGACGAGGGCTTCGACACCGTGCCCGCCCCGGACGGGGCGACCGCGCTCCGGCTGGCCGGGGACGACGTGGACGCGGCCGTGCTCGACGTCGGGCTGCCGGACGCGGACGGGCGGGACGTGTGCCAGGCGATCCGGGCCAACGGCTTCCTCTCCCCCGTGATCTTTCTGACGGCCCATCACCACCTCACGGACCGGCTGGCGGGCTTCTCGGCAGGAGGGGACGACTATCTGCCCAAGCCGTTCCATCTCACGGAGCTGGCCGCGCGGCTGCGAGCGGCCCTCAAGCGCACCGGCCCGGTTCCGACGGCGACGACCGGCGATCTCACCCTGGACCCGGTCGGGCACAGCCTGACCGTGCGGGGCACCCGGGTCGATCTGACCCCGACGGAGTTCCGCCTGCTGGCCGTGCTCATGGCGGCGGCCGGGGACATCGTGCGCAGACGGGAGCTGATCAGGGCGGGCTGGCCGGAAGGCGCCCAGGTCAGCGACAACACGCTGGACCAGTATCTGACCCGGCTGCGCCGCAAGCTTCGGGACGGCGGCAGCAAGATGACCGTCACGACCGCGCGCGGTATCGGGCACCGCCTGTCATGACGGCGTTCGCCTCCCGGTGGTGGCCGCACACCCTGCGCGGCCGGCTGTCTCTGGTCGCGCTGACCACCGCCACGTTGCTGATGGTGATCCTCACCGTCGCGTTCAACACCGTCGTACAGCGCCACCTCCAGCACCAGGCGGACGACGAGTTGCGCGCGCGAGCCGCCGCCGTCGCCGCGACCGTCGACACCAGCGGCTCCCGGGTGCGGGTCCTGGAGACGCCGGGCGAGGAACTCCTGGATACGAACGTGTGGCTCTACGCGGACGACCAGCTCCTGGAAAAACCCCCTTCCGCCACCGCCACAGGCCCGCTGACCCGCGCCGCCGACCGGCTCGCCGCGCAACACGGCCCGCACTGCGTCACGGTCCACAGCAACGGCGCGGCCCGGCTCTGCTCGCGGCCCGTGCCCGGTGACAAGGGCGCCGCGGCCGTCGTCACCGCGCTGGACCTGGCCCCCTATCGCAGCTCGGCCGACACCCTGCTCCTCGCGTCGCTCGCGCTCGACGCGGTCATGCTCGCCTGCACGTACGCGCTGACCCGGCTGGCAGTAGGGCGCGCGCTGCGTCCCGTGCGCACCATGACCGACCACGCCACCCAGTGGAGCGCCATAGCCTCCGAGGAACGCTTCGGGAGCGTTGCCCGGCCCGCCGAACTGGCCCAGCTCGGCGGCTCGCTGGACGCCCTCCTGGACCGCATCCGCGCAGTGCTGCGGCATGAGCAGCAGCTCACCCGGGAGCTTTCGCACGAGCTGCGCAATCCGCTCGCCCGGATCATCGCCGAGCTCGACTGGTGGCAGGCCCGCCCCCGCTCCGCCGCCGACACGCGGACCACGCACGAGGCCATCGCGGACGCCGCCCAGTCCATGCGCACGATCTGCGACACCCTCCTCGACGACGCCCGCGACAGCGCGTCCAGCGCGCCCGGCACCACCGACGTGGTGCCCGTGCTGCGCCGGCTCGCGGACCGCGCCGCGGCGAGGTCGGGGGTGGAGGTCGTCGTCTCCGGGCAGCAGACCGGCCTGGCGGCGGGTGTGCCGGACGCCCTCCTGGAACGCATCGTCAGCCCCCTGCTCGACAACGCGCTGCGGCACGCGCACACCCGGGTCGAGATCCGGGCCTGCGCGCGCCCCGGCGGCGTACGGGTCGACGTCCTGGACGACGGCCCCGGCGTACCCCCGTCGTTCACGGCGCAGCTCTTCCAGCCCGGCCGCCGCGCCGATCCCCTGGACGGACACGGCGGAGCGGGCCTGGGGCTGCCGCTCTCGCGACGCCTGGCCCGCTCCGCCGGTGGGGAGGTGCGCCACGACGAGCGGCACACCTCCGGCGCGAAGTTCGTGGTCAGCCTTCCTGCGGGGTGAGCCGTTCGGTCTCGGCGACGTCCCGGC
The DNA here is from genome assembly GCF_040651675.1 of Streptomyces sp. NPDC048415. Taxonomy (NCBI): domain Bacteria; kingdom Bacillati; phylum Actinomycetota; class Actinomycetes; order Kitasatosporales; family Streptomycetaceae; genus Streptomyces; species Streptomyces sp. NPDC048415. The sequence continues at coordinate 26,168 of NZ_JBEZKJ010000033.1, forward strand.
GCGTCACCGTGAGGTACACCACCAGGCCGAGAATGACCGCGAGGAACAGCACGCTGGTGACCACGGTGCCGAAGCCCAGGCCGCCGTCGCCGGTCGGCTGCGACAGGTAGTCGCCGATGGAGGCGCCCAGCGGGCGGGTGAGGATGTACGCGATCCAGAAGCTCAGCACGGCGTTCAGGCCGGCACCTGGAGCCAGAACGCATCCTGACTGCTGTGCGGGGCCGTCCTGGCCGACGGCTGCGGCGCGGCATCCGTCCGGCGGACGGCTACGGCGCGGAATCGTCCTGGCGGACCGGGACCAGCAGGGTGAACGTGGTGGGGTCACCGCTCGCCAGGAAGAGCCTGCCGCCCAGCGAGACGGCCAGGTCGCGGGCGAGGGCGAGACCGATGCCCGTACCGCCCGCGCCGCCGCCCGTCTGCCCGCGGGCGAAGAGCCGGGCCGGTTCGGTGTCCAGGGTGCCTTCGTCGGTGACGTCGAAGGCGAGGGCGTCGTCGAGGTCCCGGACGGCGACGCGGACGCTGCCGTGTCCGTGTGCACGGGCGTTGTCCAGCAGGACGCCGAGGATTTCGGCGACGGGCCCGCCCGGGACGCGTACGTCGGCCGGCGCGTCCCGGGTATCGCTGTCCAGGCGTCTGCCGTCCTGGGCGAAGAGCCCGTGCCAGCGCTCGTCGGTCTCCTCCAGGAGCTGTGCCACCGGCCGGTCCGCCGTGGCCCGGTGCGGTGGGCCGGGTGAGCCGGCCAGGCGCAGCACCTCCTCCACCGTGTGGTGCAGACGGCGGGTGGACGCGAGGGCCTCCTCCAGGACGGGACGCAGCTGGTCGTCGTCCCGTTCGAGGCCCGCCTCAAGAGTGAGCTGGAGGCCGGTCAGTGGGGTGCGCAGCTGGTGGGAGGCGTTGGCGGTGAAGTCGCGCTCGTGCCGCAGGAGTTCGGAGAGGCTGTGCAGCATGTCGTTGTGCGTGCGGGCGACCTGGTCGATCTCGGCGATGGTGCTGGGGGCGGCCCGGGCGGTCAGGTCGCCGTCGGTCACGGCCCGGCAGTGCCGGGAGAGGTCCTCCAGCGGCGCTGCGAGAACCCACGCCTGCCGACGGGCGACGAGGACGGCGACAGCGAGGGCGAGCACGGCCGCCCCGAGCAGGGCCGCCCAGCCCAGGAACACCCGGTTGCGCACGGCCGACACGGCGGAAGAGGCCCGGACGACACCGATCACCCGCTCGGCGTGGGAGACGGGTACGGCGACCACGAGCTCGCCGTCCGACTGGGAACGGGCGACCCCGCGAAACGCCCGGCGGACCGTGTCGTCCCCCGTCTGGGGACCGCTGCCCGCGTGCAGGCGCAGGCTCGGGTCGTACAGGCCGAGGCGTTCGCCGGCCCCCGGTGACGGCAGCTCCGGCGGGTCGCCGGTCGCGTAGTCCGGGTTCACGCGGACGGCGGCGGCCAAGGCCGCCCGTTCGAGGGTGTCCCGCTGGTCGGCGTACAGGGAGGACCGGATGGCGAGGGCCAGCGGGATCGCGAGGAGGATCAGCGCGACCAGGACCGCGGTGAGGGCCACCCGCACGACACGCTGTCTCATGCCTTCATCATGCGGGCCGTCCGCCCTCTCGCGCCGAGCCCGCCACGCGCTTTTGCCGTCGTCTAACCCTCGCCGTGCGGGGCGTTAACCGGCCGGCTCCTAGCGTCGGTGCCATGACCGTCCGGTCGGCTCAGCAAGAGTTCTCAGGAGGGCAGTGGCCATGGCACGCGCACGTACCATCGGTGTCGTCGGGCTCGTACTCGCGGCGACGGTGACCGCGGGGTGTTCCGCATCCGCGTCGGGGTCCGGCTCAGGTTCCGGGAGCGGCTCCAGCTCCGCCTCGAACGCCGGCGGCAGCGCCCCGGCCCCGGCACCCACCGAGTCGAATCCACCCGGTGACATCCCCGACAACCAGGCTTACGTCCCCTATCAGCCGTCCGGCGGTGGCTTCACGGTGAAGGTGCCCGAGGGCTGGGCCCGTACGGTCAACGGCGCTACCGCGGTCTTCACGGACAAGCTGAACCGCGTCCAGATCTCCGCCGTGTCCGCGTCCACGGCGCCCACCGTCACCTCCGTCACGAACAAAGTGGTTCCCCAACTGAGCGCTCAGGTACCGAAGTTCGCTCATCCCAAGGTGTCGCAGGTGACCCGGCACGCGGGGCCTGTCGTCCTGCTGAAGTACCAGGGCGACTCCGCGGCGGATCCGGTCACCGGCAAGGTCGTTCGCGACGCGTTCGAGCGCTACGCGTTCTACCGGCAGGGACACGAGGTGGACCTCACCCTGTCCGGGCCGGTGAACGCCGACAACGTCGATCCCTGGCGCATCGTCAGCGACTCGTTCGCGTGGAAGTGACGGTGAGCGTCATGCGACGTCCCGCACCTGCCGGGAGCGATACCGCCGTGGGATCCGAAGACGCCCTCTCCGCCCGGGAGTTGTACCGCTTCTTCCGGGCCGGTGAGGAGGAGACGCTCGCCCTGCGCGGAGTGTCGCTGCGGGTGCGGCGCGGTGAGACGGTCGCCGTCGTCGGGCCGTCCGGGGCGGGCAAGTCCACGCTGCTGTCCTGTCTGGCCGGGCTCGACGAACCCTCGGGCGGGGAGGTGCGGGTCGCGGGCGTACGTATCAGCCATCGGCCCGAGACCGAGCGCGCCCGGTTGCGGGCCCGCCACATCGGCGTCCTCCTCCAGACGCGCAACCTCGTCGCCCATCTCAGCGTGCGAGACAACGTCGGCCTCGCGCACGGAGCCGTCCGGGGCCGACCCGCCGTACCGGCAGGGGACTTGCTGGACCAGGTGGGACTGGCGGGGCGGGCGCACGCGCTACCCCGGCAGCTCTCCGGCGGGGAGTTGGCGCGGGCGGGTCTTGCCGTCGCTCTCGCCAACTCCCCGGAGGTCCTGCTCGCGGACGAACCCACCGGCGAACTCGACGGCGACACCGAACGCCTGATCCTCCAGATGCTGCGCGACCGTGCCGCCCTGGGCTGCGCGGTGCTGATCGTCACCCACAGCGCCGAGGCCGTACGGGTCGCCGACCGGGTGATCACCCTGGATGACGGGAGGGCCGACGATGTCCCCGAATGACCCCGCCGTCTTCGTCGACGAGCCCGCGATGTCCGCCGCCGACGCGCTCGTCGCCTGCGAGGACGTCGCCCTCACCTTCGGCCGGGGCGCGAACGCCGTGGTGGCCGTGCACGGCGCCAGCCTGCGCGTGCGAGCCGGTGACCGGCTCGCGGTCGTCGGCCCCTCGGGGTCGGGCAAGTCGTCCCTGCTGCATCTGCTGGCCGGACTCGAACAGCCCACGAGCGGCGCCGTCACCTGGCCCGCCCTGGGCGGTCCGCGCGGCATCGGGCTGGTCTTCCAGGGCGACAGCCTGATCCCCGCCCTCGACGTCGCCGAGAACACCGCGCTGCCGCTGGTGCTCGCCGGCGTTGCGGACGAGCGGGCCCGCGCGGAAGCCATCGAAGCTCTCGCCCAGGTGGACGCCGCCGAACTGGCCGACCGGCTGCCGGAGGAGATCTCCGGCGGTCAGGCGCAGCGCGTCGCCGCCGCACGCGTGCTGGCTCAGGCCCCACGGCTGATCCTCGCCGACGAGCCCACCGGCCGGCTCGACCACGCCACCGGTGGGCATGTCCTGGACGCGCTGCTGACCGCCGCCGACCGGACGGGCGCGGCCCTCGTCGTCACCACGCACGACCCGGCCGTCGCCGCCCGTCTCACCACCCGACTGACCATGCGGGACGGCCGGCTGCTCAGCACGGCGCGGAGCACCGCCGAGTCGCAGGAGGCGTCATGAACACCGCATGGGCGGGCGGACTCGCCCGACACCGCACCGGACGGCTCCTTGCCGCCCTCGCCGGAATCGCCCTGGCCGTCGCCCTCATCGCCTCGCTCGGTTCCTTCCTCACCGCGTCGAAGGCGACCATGACCCAGCGCGCCGTGCGCTCGGTCGCCGTCGACTGGCAGGCCGAGGTGCAGCCCGGCACCGATCCGAACGCGATGCTCTCGCTGGTCCGCAAGACACCCGGCATCCAGACCGCCGTCCCGGTCGGCTTCGCGCACAGCAGCGCGTTCACGGCCCAGGTGCAGGGCAGTACGCAGACCACCGGGCCCGGTATGGTGCTCGGCCTCCCCAACGGCTACCAGAAGCTGTTCCCGGGCGAGATCCGTCCGCTGACCGGCAGCTCCGACGGAGTCCTGCTGGCCCAGCAGACAGCCTCCAACCTGCACGTCGCCCCCGGTGACAGCATCGGTATCCGGCTCCCCGGTACCGGCGTGCGGCAGGTCCGCGTGAGCGGTGTCGTCGACCTCCCGCAGGCCGACTCACTGTTCCAGAAGGTCGGCGCTCCCAGTCAGACCCAGCCCGCCGCGCCGCCCGACAACGTCGTCCTGCTGCCCCCGGCCGCCTTCACCTCGCTGACCGCTCACGCGTCCGGCGCCTCCGTCACCACCCAGATCCATGCCGCCCGCGACGCCAAGCTGCCCACCGATCCGGCCTCCGCCTTCAACACCGTGACCCGCTCCGCCCACAATTTGGAGGCTCGCGCCTCGGGCGGCCTGATCGTCGGGAACAACCTCGGCGCCGCCCTCGACTCCGCCCGCCAGGACGCGCTGTACGCGCAGATCCTCTTCCTGTTCCTCGGTGTGCCGGGCGCGGTCCTGGCCGCCGCGCTGACCGCCGCGGTGGCCGCCGCGGGTGGCGAACGGCGACGCCAGGAGCAGGGCTTGCTGCGGCTGCGTGGCCTGCGGCCCGGGCGGATCGCCTCCCTGTCCGGCCTGGAAGCCGCGCTGGTGGGTGTCAGCGGCGGGTTCGCCGGACTCGGCATCGCCGCGCTGACGGGTCGTATCGCCTTCGGATCGGCCTCGTTCGGGACGAGTGCGGGCCAATGGGCCCTGTGGTACGTCCTCGCCTTCGTGCTCGGTGCCGCCGTCGCCGCGGGCGCGGTACTCGTCCCCGCGCTGCGCGACCTGCGCAGCGTGACGGTCGCCGACACGCGCAGGGCCGAGCGCCGCACGGGCTCCCCGTGGTGGCTTCGCTACGGGCTCGACGTCGCTCTGCTGATCGGCTCCTGGCTGGTGTTCCGGGCCTCGTCCGGCAACCAGTACGCCCTCGTCCTCGCCCCGGAGGGCGTGCCGAGCGTCTCCGTTTCGTACTGGGCCTTCCTGGGCCCGGCGCTGCTGTGGATCGGTGCCGCCCTGTTGCTGTGGCGGCTCACGCTCCTCGCGCTCACCCACGGACGTGGCGTGCTGGCCCGGCTGTCGCGTCCGCTGGCCTCCAGCCTGGCCGGGACGACGGCCGCCGTGCTGTCCCGGCGCCGGCGTCCGCTGGCCCGTTCGGTGGTGCTGCTGGCGCTCGCCGTGTCGTTCGCGGTGTCCACGGCGACCTTCAACGCGACGTACAAGCAACAGGCCGAGGTCGACGCGCGGCTCACCAACGGTGCCGACGTCACGGTCACCGAGCCGCCCGGCGCGCGGACACCGCCGAGCGCGGCGAGCACGTTGAAGATCTCCGGAGTCCATCATGTCGAGCCGCTCCAGCACCGGTTCGCGTACGTGGGCTCCGATCTCCAGGACCTCTACGGAGTACGCCCGGACACGATCGCCTCGGCCACCTCCCTGCAGGACGCGTACTTCTCCGGAGGCAGCGCGCGCACCCTCATGAACAAGCTCGCCCACCAGCCCGACGGACTGCTGGTCAGCGCGGAGACCGTCAACGACTTCCAGCTCTCGCCGGGCGACACGGTCAACCTGCGCGTCCAGGACGCCCGTACCAAGGCGCTGCGCACCGTGCCGTTCCACTACGTGGGCGTCGCCAAGGAGTTCCCGACCGCGCCGAAGGACAGCTTCTTCGTCGCCAACGCCTCGTACGTGGCCAAGGCGACGGGGAGTGACGCGGTGGGCTCGTTCCTGCTGGACACCGGCGGCACGCACCAGAGGCAGATCGCGGCGCGGCTGCGGCACACGCTCGGCACCGGCGCCGCCGTCACCGACCTCACCCAGACCCGCGGCACCGTCGGCACCAGCCTGACCTCCGTGGACCTGGCCGGACTCACCAGGATCGAGCTGGCCTTCGCGGTGCTGCTGGCCGCCGGAGCGGGCGGACTCGTCCTCGCGCTCGGTCTCGCGGAACGGCGTCGAACCTTCGCCATCGCCACCGTGCTGGGCGCCGGGCCACGTCAGCTGCGCGGCATGGTCCTCACCGAGGCACTCCTGCTGACCGCGGGCGGACTGGCCGGTGGCGCGCTCATCGGCTGGGCGCTGTCGGAGATGCTGGTCAAGGTACTGACCGGGGTGTTCGACCCACCGCCCGCCGCCCTCTCGGTGCCCGGCGCCTACCTGACGCTCACCGCCTGCGCGGCGGTGGTGGCCGTCCTGGCCGCGGCCCTGAACGGAGTGCGCCGGGCCGCGCGACCCGCCGTCGAGGAACTCCGGGATCTGTGAACGGCCGGTCCCGCTCTACGCTGCCGACCATGCGCACGCCCGCCGCACCGGACCCTGCCCGATTCCGTGTCCTCGTCGTCGAGGACGACGACACCATCGGTCGTCACCTGGAATCGGGACTGCTCGGCAACGGCTACGCGCCCGCGTGGAGCAGGACCGGCGCGGGCGCTCTGGCCGAGGCCGCGCGATCGCCGTACGACGTCCTGCTGCTGGACCTGGGCCTGCCGGACATGGACGGGCTCGATGTCGCGCGCACGCTGCGGGCCCGCTTCCCCGACCTGCTGATCATCATCCTGACCGCCCGCACGGACGACATCGACGTCATCGCGGGGCTCGATGCCGGGGCTGACGACTATCTGGTCAAACCCTTCAGTCTGACCGTGCTGCTCGCGCGATTGCGGGCCCATCTGCGGCGTCGTGCGATCGCCGCGCCGCCCCAGGAGCCGATCCGGCTCGGCGATCTCGTCGTCGACGTCACGGCGCGGCGGTGCACGCTGCACGACCACGAAGTCGCGCTGCGGCCCAAGGAGTTCGAGCTGCTCGCCGTGCTCGCCCGGCACACGGGCGAGGCCGTGTCCCGCGAGTCGCTGATGGCCGAGGTCTGGGACGAGAACTGGTTCGGCTCGACGAAGACGCTCGATGTCACGATGGCCGGACTGCGCCGCCGTCTCACCGACGCGGTGGCGCGGCCGTACCGGGTGCCTCGGATCACCACGCTGCGCGGGCACGGCTACCGGCTGGAGCAGGGGTAGCCCTCCGGGCTCCTGGCCCGGGCGGGGTCACAGCACCCGGCGGCGTACCAGCAACCCCAGCGTCACCAGGCCGGGCAGCAGGGGCAGCCACACGGTCAGCAGCCGGTAGCCGAGGACCGTGGACGCCGCCGCGCTGCCGGGCGCTCCGGCGAGGGTGAGGGCCAGGGCGAGGGCGGCGTCCAGGGAGCCGAGGCCGCCCGGGGTGGGCAGCAGGACGGCGGCGCTGCTCGCGGCGAGGTAGGCCAGTGCCACCTGGGCCGGGGGCAGCGGCAGTTCGATGGCCTGGGTGACGGAGATGACCACGCAGGCGTGCAGCGCCGCGAAGGCGAGCGAGCCGCCCCACAACGCGGCTGCCCGCGCCGGTGCTTCGTGCACGGCGCGGACGTCCGCGAGTACGGCACGCAGCACGCGTCGCAGCGGCCCGGACAGGAGGATCAGGGCGCTGGTGAGCAGCGCGAGGGTCACCGCCCAGGCCGTCGCGGAGATGTGCGGGAAGCGGAGCGCACCGGGGCAGGCCAGGGCGAGGGCGGCGATCAGACAGCCCCTCACCACGGTGCCCGCGGTGCCCTTGACCGCCAGCGCGGTCGCCGACCGGGCGACGGGCAGCCCGCACCGGGTCAGGAAGCGCAGGTTGACGGCGCCCGCACCGAAGCCGGCGGGCAACACGTGGTTGGCGGCGGAGGCCGCGAACTGCACCGCCAGCAAGCGCCTCGCGGGCAACGGCCGTGCCACCGCGCCCTGCTGGGCGAGGGCCGAGCACACCCAGGTCGCCACGGCGGCGGCGGTGGCCACGAGCAGCCAGCCGCGGTCGGCGGAGGCGAGCCGGCCGACGCCCGTCTCGATCACCGGCCAGTGGCGCCGGGCGAGATACACCGCGCACACCGTCACGACGAGCAGGACCCCGGCGTGCCAGGAGACCCGACGGATCTGTGGGCTGGTGACGGGGTATTGGTCGACGGCTGTCGCGGGGGCGTCGGGCGGTACGGTCATGCCGCTCGGCCCTCCGCTCCTGGCGCGAGATATACGCGCAGGTCACCGGCGGGATGCGGGGCCCAGTCGCGGGCGTAGGCGGGCGGCTTCCCTCCCGGTGTGGTGAGCACGGCGACGGGCTCGTGTTGTCCGGCCCGCACGATGTCCTGCTGGGTGATGTTGGCGTTGTGGCCACCGGTCGCGACGGAGGAGCAACCGGCGTAGAAGGCGATCGGCACGGACTGATCCCCCGTCAGCAGACAGGGCGCCCGTACGCCGAGCCGGCGCAGCTCGGCCGCCGTGTCCGCCCAGCCCCGGTGGGAGACGGTGGTGCGCTGCACGGTGGCCTCGAGTACCGCGAACTGCACCGCCAGATGTCCGGCGAGGCCGAGCGCCACCAGGGTCACGGCCACCGGGCGCCAGGCCCGGCCCGGGGCGGTGACCAGGTGGACGAGGGCGTCGGCGACCGGGATCGCGAGGAGGGCGTACATCGGCAGCAGGAAGCGTGGAGCGGCGTATCCGATCATGAAAAGGTAGGGGACGCCCGCTGTGGTGGCGCAGGCCAGGAGCAGCGACGTGGCCAGTGCGCGCCGCGCCTTGACGGCGACCACGAGTCCGAAGGCGGCCAGCAGCGGCAGCACGAACCACCACAGCATCACCGCCGGGTTCGGCATCGCCGCGGTGCACGGGCGGCACAGGACGCGTCCGCCCAGGGTGCGCATCTGGTCGCCGAAGGCGATGTTCCAGCCCAGGCCGCCCTGGATGCGTGAGCCGTCGGCGAGCCGCCTGCCCAGACCGCCGTAGCTGACGTACGCCTCGATCACCCACTCGCCCGCCCCGGCCACCAGGCCCGCGAACAGCGCGGCCGGCAGCCACGACCGCCGCCAACCACGGACGGCCACGACGAGGACGAGGAGCGGCAGGGTCGTCCAGACCGCGTCGGTCGGCCGCATCAGGGCCATCAGCGCCGCGCTCAGGCCCACGCCCCACAGCGCCGCCCGGTCGGATCGGTCGGCCTGGACCCGCAGAAAGCACCCGACGCAGGCCAGCGCACCGATCGCGACCCAGTAGTTGGGCATGGCCTGGGGGCCGTAGAACAGGGTTACCCAGAGCGTCGCGAACAGGGCGCCGGCCGTCGCCAGCACGCGCGTCAGGAACAGCGTCCGCCAGACGCTCAGTGCCAGGTAGAGGCCGAGGCCGGACAGCACGGCGAGATAGATCCGCAGCAGCGTCGTGGACGACGACCAGGAGGCGATCGGTGCCACGAGCAGCGGGACGCCGCGGGCGCGCGGGGCGCTGAAGAAAGCCGCGGGGGCGTGCGTGCTGACCTGGCTGACGTACACCGTCTCGTCCCAGCCGAGGCCCATCCCGGGGCGCACCAGGACCAGTTGGGCCAAGGTGAAGGCGCCCGCCACCAGGGCGAGCCACTGCGACCCGCTGGGGCGCCGTGACGTGCGGGCAGCCGTGGGCGAGCCGTGGCGCCTGGCGCCGACGAGCGGGACGTTCAAGGTCCTGACCATCGTCCACCCTTCAGCCCTACAAGCTGTAGGGTTACTTCACCCTACAAGACGTAGGGTGAAGGTGGGAGTCGGGAAAACACGGATAAGTTACCTCGCACCGGTCAGGGGTGCAGTCCAGGGAGGGCATCCGGGCTCGACATCCGACGTACGACGGCCGTTGCCCGGCCGTCGGCGCCACCCTCCGTGTCCCCTACGCGCTGTAAGGTGACGGACATGGCTGGCACAGGCCCCCATGGCAGGGCGGAACGGCGCAGCGCCGGTGAGCTGGAGAGCGAAGTCCTGGCCGCCCTGTGGGCCACCGACGACGCCCTGACCCCGGCCGAGATCCACGCCGAGATCGGCGGCGGTCTCGCCTACAACACCGTGCACACCATCCTCAAACGTCTGTACGACAAGGGCCTGGTGCTCCGCGTGGTGGACGGCCGGCGCGGCGCGTACCGGCCCGCCAAAAACGCCGCCGAACTGACCGCCGCGGCCATGCACGAGGCGCTCGGCCGCGGGCCCGACCCGATCGCGGCCCTCCAGCAGTTCGTCACGAGGCTCAGCCCCCGGGAGGAAGAGGCCCTGCGCGACCTCCTCGGAGGCAGCGGATCATGAGGATCGACGTCTACGTTCCCCTTGTACTGTCGCTGCTGCTCCCCGCGATCGCACCGCAGGTCGGCCGGCGGGTGTCGCCCGCGCTCGCGGCCCGTGTCCTGACCGCCGCCGCCGCGCTGACCGCGGCCGCCTCCACCTGGGCGCTGATCCTGCTCGCAGCCACGCTGATCGACCGGGCCCCGTCGGTGACCGCGGAGGCCAGCGAGGACGGCCGCGCGCTGCCCGAACCCGTCCCGGAGACCATCGCCGTCGTGGCGGTCGCCGCCCTCGCCGTGGTCGGATTCCGGCTCTTCCATGTCGTACGCGCACGCTGCGCGACCCGACGCGTGCTCCTCAGGCTGTGCGAGGGACACCCGCCCGACAGCGAACTGGTCGTCGCCGCGTCCTCGACCCCGCACGCCTTCGCCATCCCCGGCAAGCCGGGCCGGATCCTGGTCACCTCCGCGATGCTCGGTGCGCTGCAGCCCGCGGAGCGGCGCGTCCTGCTCGCCCACGAACGGGCTCACCTGACGCACCGGCACTCGGCGCTGTCGACCGCCGTCGCCCTGGCGTCCGCGGCCAATCCGCTGCTCGCGCCGGTGCGCGACACCGTCACGTTCCTGCTGGAGCGCTGGGCCGACGAGGTGGCCGCGGGCAGCGTCGGCGACCGGCGGGCCACCGCCCGCGCCCTCGCTCGCGCCGCCCTCGTCTCCCAGCGCGCCCGCCCGGGATGTGCCCTGCACTTCTCCGAGCACGCCGTCACCCGCCGGATCGCGGCCCTGCAGACCGCTCCGCCGCCCGATCTGTGGACCATCGGGGCGGCCGTCCTCACCCTCGGCGCGCTGCCCGCGCTGGGCGCGGCCGACGCCACCGGCGACCTGCTGCGACTGCTGGCTCAGACACTGCCCGGCTGGTAATCGCCCCAGGCGGGGCGGGAGCCGTGCTCCCGCCCGGCCGATCACGCGGTGGCCGCGCGCTCCTTGACCCGGGCGTAGCCCATGAGGCCGACGAGGAGAGCGAGCAGTACGGCCGAGGAGCCGACCGTGCCGAGGTCGAGGCCGCCCTTGGCGACCGGCTTGGTGAGGAAGTCACCGGCGGTGGCGCCGAGGGGGCGGGTCAGCACGAAGGCGATCCAGAACAGCAGCACGTTCGGTACGACGGGCACGCGAGTCAGCGCCAGGAGCCCCGCGAGCAGGCCGCCCACCAGCAGCGCGCCGCCCGCGTAGCCGAGTCCTGAGCTGTCGGACAGGAAGTCGCCCATCGAGGTGCCGAGCGTGTTCGACACGAGGATCGCCGACCAGAAGAGGGACTCGCCCCGGAAGGTCACGATGTCGCGGATGACGAACGTCTGCCCGGTCAGCTTCCAGCCGACGAAGATGGCGATCAGCAGCGAGATCAGGATCGCGGCGCCGGCGGGGTACCCGAGCCCAAGGCCCTGCGGTCCCCAGCCCAGCGAGGTGGCCCCGTCCGAGAGGTACTTGGCGCTCGCGTCGCGGTTCATGAAGTCGGACATCGTGGTGCCCGCCATGCTGGTGGACAGGATGACGGTCCAGTAGAAGAACGGGTTGTACCGCCGAGATCTGAGCTGCACGACCAGCGTGACGACGAAGATCAGGAACAGCAGCACGGTGGTGACGAAGTAGCCGAGCTTGAGGGTCTGGGCGAAGAGGTCGCCCGCCGTCTCGCCGAGTGTCGTCGCCGCGATCTTCATGACCCAGAAGGCGAGGGTCACCTCCGGCAGTTTCTTCATGACGGACGCGCCGGGATCGGCGACGTTCAGATCGGTGGCACCCGGATCGGTGACGAGTTCCGGCTTGTCCAATGTTCAGTTCTCCTGTGGGGGACGGAGCACTTGCCCGAGGCGCAAGATGATCAACGTGGCAGCCGCATCCTGAACACATCCTCAACGCGTGGATCAGTCCGCGGCCGACGCCTCCTGAGCACGCAACACAGCTGCCGGTACGCCTCCCGAGCGGGCGCCTCAGCTCTCGGCTACGCCTCCAGCACCTCGGCGAACACGTTGTACGCCTCCTTGTCGAAGAGCACGAACCGTACCTCCTCGACGGACGGATCCGCGCTCTCTCGCACCGTCCGTACGGCGATCCGTGCGCCGTCTTCCATCGGCCAGCCGAAGATCCCGGTGGAGATCGCCGGGAAGGCGACGGTGCGCGCGCCCAGCTCCGCGGCCACCCGCAGGGACTGCCGGTAGCAGGAGGCGAGGAGCGCCGAGCGATCCTCCGCACGGCTGAAGACCGGGCCGACGGTGTGGATCACCCATCGCGCGTCCAGCTCGCCCGCGGTGGTGGCGACCGCCCGGCCGGTGGGCAGGCCCTTGCCGTACCGGGAGGCGCGGAGCTTGCGGCACTCGGCGAGGATGGCGGGCCCGCCCCGGCGGTGGATGGCTCCGTCGACGCCTCCGCCGCCGAGCAGCGAGGAGTTCGCCGCGTTGACGACGGCGTCGACGCTCTGCCGGGTGATGTCGCCCTGGACCAGCGTGATCGTGGTCATGCCTGCCGCAGCCTCCTCCAGACGGCCTTCGCGGCGTTGTGCCCCGACATGCCGTGCACGCCGGGGCCCGGCGGGGTGGCCGACGAGCAGAGGAAGACAGCAGGGTGCGGGGTGCTGTACGGGAAGAGCGACACTTTGGGGCGCAGCAGGAGCTGGAGACCGGAGGCGGCGCCGCAGGCGATGTCGCCGCCCACGTAGTTGGCGTTGCGGGCGGCGAGCTCGGGTGGGCCCGCCGTCGCCCGGGCCAGTACCCGGTCGCGGAAGCCCGGCGCGAACCGCTCCAGCTGCCGCTCGAGCGCGTCCGTGAGATCCCCGGTCCAGCCGTTCGGCACATGCCCGTACACCCAGAAGACCTGTTTTCCCTCAGGGGCGCGGGAGGGGTCCACGATGCTGGGCTGCACGGCGATCAGGAACGGCGGGTCGGGCGCCCTGCCCTCCCGCGAGGCCGCCCGCAGGGCGCTGCCGATCTCCGCGCTGCTCGCCCCGATCTGCACGGTCCCGGCGGTCCGCGCCTCCTTGGCGGTCCAGGGCACGGGGCCGTCCAGCGCGTAGTCGACCTTGAAGACGCTCGCCCCGTACCGATAGCGCTCGTAGTACCGTCCGAAGCCCGCGATCCGGGCCAGGGCGGTGGGGGAGGTGTCGAAGACGTAGGCGCGGGCGGGCGGCAGATCGTCCAGGCGCTTGACCTCGTAGTCCGTGTGGACGCTGCCGCCGAGGTCCTGGAGATACGCGGTGAGCGCGTCGGAGATGGACTGGGAGCCGCCGCGTGCGACGGGCCAGCCGCCGGCGTGCGCGGCCAGGGCGAAGACCAGGCCGACGGCGCCCGTGGCAATGCCGTCCAGTGGGGCGATGACGTGGGCCACGAGCCCGGCGAACAGGGCCTTGGCGCGCTCGTCGCGGAAGCGGCGCGTCAGCCAGGTCGACGGCGGCAGCCCGACGAGGCCGAAACGGGCGAGGGTGACCGGGTCGCGGGGCAGCCTGCTCAGCGGCAGCGACATGAAGTCGTGCGCGAGGGTGTCCCACTTGGGCAGGAAGGGCGCGACGAGCCTGCGGTACGCGCCGGCGTCGCGCGGCCCGAACGAGGCGGCCGTCTCGGCCACGGACCGCGCGAGCACCGCCGCCGTGCCGTCGAGGAACGGGTGGGCCATGGGCAGCTCGGCGTGCAGCCACTCGAGGCCGTACCTCTCCAGGGGCATCATCTTGAAGGCGGGTGAGTTGACGCCCAGCGGGTGCGCCGCCGAACACGGGTCGTGCCGGAAACCGGGCAGCGTCAGCTCTTCGGTGCGCGCTCCCCCGCCCACGGTGTCGCGTGCCTCGAACACGGCCACGGAGAAGCCCCGGCGGGCGAGCTCCACGGCAGCGGTCAGTCCGTTCGGCCCCGCACCCACCACGACCACATCGAGCATCGACGGCACCTTCGGACTCCTTCGTCAGCCGATGGCCACTGGGGATCAGGATATGCCGGGGGACTGACAGCCCTGTCGGCGCGGGGGGGTTGCGGCGGGCGCCCTGGAACGCGCGCGAGTCTCCTGACCAGGCTCGGGGCGCCGTTGATCAGCCACCGGGCGCTCGGGCCGCGCCGTCCGATCAGGCTCCGTCGCGCTCGAGCCGCACCGTCCGCTCAGCCACCGCCACGCTCCAGCCGCACCGTCCGATCAGCCACCGCCACGCTCGAGCCGCACCGTCCGCTCAGCCACCGCCACGCTCCAGCCGCACCGTCCGCTCAGCCACCGCCACGCTCGAGCCACGCCGTCCGATCAGCCACCGCCACGCTCGAGCCGCACCGTCCGATCAGCCACCGCCACGCTCGAGCCGCACCGTCCGATCAGGCTCCGGTCGCCAGCAGTGCCGCCACGCGGCGGGCCGTGGCCTCGTCCCGGGCCGCAGTGAACGGCAGCGCGTTGCCCCCCGTGATACGGAAGGGCTCGCCGGTGCGGGTCAGGTGGGCGCCGCCCGCCTCCTCGACCAGCAGCAGACCGGCGGCGTGGTCCCAGGCGGCCTCCCAGGAGAACGCCGTGGCGTCCAACTCCCCGCGGGCGATGGCCAGATACTCCAGCCCCGCCGAGCCGCACGCGCGCGAGACGATTCCTTCGACGCGCAGGCCGAGCAGGGCGCGCTTCTGTTCGTCGGTGGTGTAGTCCGGGTGGGACATGGCGATGTCGAGGTCGCGGCCGGGCTCGGGCGAGCCGGAGCGCAGGGGCACGCCGTCGAGAACGGCGCCACGGCCGCGTATCGCGGTGGCGAACTCGTCGCGTGCGGGGGCGAACGTCCACGAGGCGCGCACCACTCCGTCCAGTGCGAGCGCGACCAGTGTGCAGAATCCGGAGTCTCCGTGCACGAACTGACGGGTGCCGTCGACGGGGTCGACGATCCAGACCGGCGCCGCGCCCTGGATCGCCTCGTACGTCACGGGGTTTGCGTGCACCGCCTCCTCGCCGACCACGACCGAGCCGGGCAGCAGCGCGGTGAGGGTCTCGGTGAGGTACTCCTCGGCCTTGCGGTCGGCGTCCGTCACCAGGTCGTGCGGGCCGCTCTTCTGGTCGATCTCATGCGCGGCGAGCTGCCTGAAACGCGGCATGATCTCGGCGGCGGCCGCCTTGCGGACCGCTTCTTCCACGTCGGACGTGCGCTGGGCGAGAAACTCGTCGATGGTTTCGATGTCTTCGATCACGCCTCCATGACAGCACGCGCCACTGACAATCCCCAGCCGCCCGGTGTACTTGGGGTGGAATCCCCATGAATACCGGGGGCTCGGTGATCAGCGTCCGACCGCGTACCCCTGCATCCCGCGCGGATTCGCCGCCGCCGACAGCACCCCCGTGCCCGGATCCCGCGCGACCGCGCACAACCGCCCCTCGGACCAGGGCCCCCCGATCGTGACGTCATGTCCACGGCGGCGCAGCTCCTGGACGACGCCGTCGTCCATACGGGACTCGACAGTGAGGCTGCCGGGGCGCATGCCGCGGGGGTAGAAGGAGCCGGGGAAGCTGTCGTGGTGCCAGTTCGGGGCGTCGATCGCGCCCTGGAGGTCGAGGCCACCGCGCACCTCACGGCGCAGCGCCACGGACAGGAAGAAGTGGGTCTGCCACTGGTCCTGCTGGTCGCCGCCCGGGGTGCCGAACGCCATGACCGGCACTCCGTCGCGCAGGGCGAGGGAGGGGGTGAGTGTGGTGCGGGGGCGGCGGCCCGGGGTCAGGGAGTTGGGCAGACCCTCCTCCAGCCACGCCATCTGGAGCCGCGTACCGAGCGGGAAGCCCAGCTCGGGCACGACCGGGTTGGACTGCAGCCAGCCGCCGCTGGGGGTGGCGGCGACCATGTTGCCCCAGCGGTCGACGACGTCGACGTGGCAGGTGTCGCCCCGGGTGCCGCCGTCGGCGCGCACGTCCGGTTCGCCCGGCACCGGGGACCGCGAGCTCTTTGCGACCGTGGGCTCACCCGCGCCCAACGCGTCGAAACCGGGCTCGTCACCGACCAGCACGCGCGCGTGCCCGCTCATCCGCGCACTGCGTCCCCCAGGACTCCCCGGCCGCAGCTCGTACGACGCCTTGTCGCCGACGAGCGCACGCCGGGCGGCGTTGTAGGGCTCCGACAGCAGCTCGTCGAGCGGGACCTCGGCCGCGTCCCCGTACCAGGCCTCGCGGTCGGCCAGGGCGAGCTTGCTGCCCTCGACGAGGAGGTGGACGTAGTCGGCGGAGCCGTAGCGCGGCAGTTCGGGCGGCAGCAGGGCCAGCTGTTGCAGCAGGACCGGGCCCTGGCTCCAGGGGCCCGCCTTGCACAGCGTCCAGCCCCGCCAGTCGTACGTCGCCGGGGCCTCGTAGGTCGCGGACCAGGCCGCCAGGTCGGCGGCCGCCAGGGTGCCGGTGTGGCGCTCGCCGCTGGTGTCCATGGTGGGCCGCCCGGCCTGACGAACCAGGGCCTCGGCGATGAAACCGGAGCGCCACACACTCCGCGCGGCCTCGATCTGGCGGGTGCGGTCGGTCTCTTGGGAGACCTCGTCGAGCAGCCGTCGCCAGGTCGCGGCGAGGGCGGGGTTGCGGAACAGCTCGCCGGGTCGCGGTGCCTTGCCGCCCGGCAGATACACGTCCGCCGACGAGGTCCACTCCGTCTCGAACAGCTCGCGTACGGTCTCGACCGTCTCGCCGATACGCTCCACGGGCGCGTGGCCGTCCTCGGCGTACCCGATGGCGTACTTCATGACATCGGCGAGCGATTTGGTCCCGTGGTCGCGCAGCAGGAGCATCCAGGCGTCGAACGCACCCGGTACCGCGGCGGCGAGCGGACCCGTACCGGGTACGAGATCCAAACCGAGTCCCCTGTAGTGGGCGATCGTCGCTCTGGCGGGCGCGACGCCCTGTCCGCACAGCACCCGCACCTCGCCGCCCGCCGACGCGAGGATGATGGGGACCTCGCCCGCGGGTCCGTTGAGGTGGGGCTCGACGACGTGCAGGACGAAACCGGCGGCGACGGCGGCGTCGTACGCGTTGCCCCCGTCCTCCAGGACGGCCATCGCGGACTGCGAGGCGAGCCAGTGCGTCGAGGACACCATGCCGAACGTGCCCTGAAGCGTCGGTCGGGTCGTGAACATGTCTGCCACCTCGCTGTGCGGTGCGGTCAACCTCATTGCCGACTATGGCACTTGATCCTCGGGGGAGCCCGCGCGGCCCGGATCCCGCCCGGATCCCGCCCGGAACGAGCGGAACGAGCGGAATGATCGGAATCATTCGCCCTGGGCGGACGTTGGTGCTCGTGGAACGGAACGGAGGCGGGTCGGTGCACGGTGAGTACAAGATCCCCGGGGGCAAGCTCGTCGTGGTGGATCTGGACGTCGAGGACGGAGTGCTGCGGCACGCGCGCGTGGCGGGCGATTTCTTCCTCGAACCGGACGAGGCACTGGACGCCGTCAACCACGCGCTGAACGGCGCCCCGGCGGACACCGACGCGACGGGCCTCGCCGCCCGCGTCGACGCCGCGCTGCCGGAGGGCACGGTCATGTACGGGCTGACCTCCGAGGGTATCGGCATCGCGGTGCGCCGGGCGCTGGCGCACGCCACCGACTGGACGGACTACGACTGGCAGCTGATCCACGAGGGGCCGCAGTCCCCGGCGCTGCACATGGCCCTCGACGAGGTACTGACCGCCGAGGTCGCCGCCGGGCACCGCCCGCCCACCCTGAGGGTGTGGGAGTGGGGCGCCCCGTCCGTGATCATCGGCAGCTTCCAGTCGCTGCGCAACGAGGTGGACCCGGAGGGCGCCGCCCGGCACGGCATCGAGGTGGTGCGCCGGATCTCCGGTGGCGGCGCGATGTTCGTGGAGCCGGGCAACACCATCACGTACTCGCTCTCCGTGCCCGAAGCGCTCGTCCAGGGGCTGTCCTTCCAGGACAGTTACGCGTATCTCGACGACTGGGTGCTCGGCGCGCTCGGCGACATGGGGATCAAGGCCTGGTACCAGCCGCTGAACGACATCGCGACCGACCAGGGGAAGATCGCGGGCGCGGCGCAGAAGCGGGTGGTCGGACCCGGCGGAGGACCGGGCGCCGTACTCCATCACGTCACGATGTCCTACGACATCGACGCCGACAAGATGCTCGAAGTGCTGCGCATCGGCCGGGAGAAGCTCTCCGACAAGGGCACCAGGAGCGCGAAGAAACGGGTGGAACCACTGCGACGCCAGACGGGCCTGGCGCGCGCGGCGGTCATCGAGCGGATGATCGACTCGTTCCGCGGCCGGTACGGGCTGACGGACGGCAAGGTGACACCGGAGGAGCTGGGCCGGGCACAGGAGTTGGCCCGGTCGAAGTTCGGCTCCGCGGAATGGACGGCGCGGGTGCCGTAGACCCGAGCCGGGCGGTCCGCACTCCCCTAAGACGCCGGCGTCCACGAGGTCGTCCCGGCTGCGAAGGCACATGGCCCACAGGCGCGGCCCACGGTCCGTCAACAGTGAGCCACTGTCACCGCACAGGCACGGAGCGAGTTGGCACTTCCGCCCCACAGGGACACGTGTGACACTGGCGTCCCGTCCGCAGTGCGGACTGCTTCCGCACCGTCCCCCACGAGAAGTGCGTCTTGCGTTCTCTTCCTCTGCCGCTCGCTCTCACCGCACGCCTGCTGCCGGTCGCCGTACTGGCCTCGGCAGGCTGGGCCCTGACGTCCGGTCCGTTCGCCGCGACTCCCACCGCCGAGCACAAATCGACGCGAAAGACGACCCCTACGGCAGCCGCTCCGTCGACCTCCGCGGCCACCAAGACGTACACCGCGTCGCCCGCGCCCTGTGACGGCGTGACGGAGAAGACGGTCAAGGCCCTTGTGCCAGGCGCCAAGACGGCCGGCCAGGAGATCGCGTCGACCGACAAGTCGGTGCGCCGCACCTGCTCCTGGAACGCGCTGAAGGGGTACAACTACCGCTGGCTGGACATCTCGTACGAAATCAAGGAGTCCGACGCGGCGGCACAGAAGTCGTACGAGGAGCGCATCGCGGACAAAAGCGGCGGAGGGGCGGTACCCGGGCTCGGCGACACCGCCTACTCGGTGGTGAACCTCACCACCGAGGACAAGCAGCAGACGCGTGAGGGGGTGGTGATCGCCCGCGTGTCCAACGCGCTGGTGGTCATCACGTACAACGGCAGCGACTTCGAGACGAAGAAGGCGCCCGGTACGGACGAGATCAACAAGGGTGCCATCAAGGCCGCGAAGGACGCGGTCGCCGCGGTGGAGGACGGCCAGAAGGCCTGACCGTCCTCCCGGGCGTGTCAGACCGCGGTCTTCTCCTTGCCCCGCAGCAGCATCAGCGCCACGTACAGCACCATCGACGTACCGAGCCCGACCGCCCAGCCGTAGTCGGCCAGCGACTCCAGCACGGGGATGGGACGCCCGTCGACCAGCGGGTGGAAGTCGGCGCCGCCGACGGCCAGTACGCCGCCGGTGAGGAAGGCGACGACGGCCCGCCAGTTCCAGCCGCCGTCGTACCAGTAGCGGCCGCCCGTGCGGTACAGGTCGGCGAGGTCGAGCTTGGTGCGGCGCAGGATCCAGTAGTCGGCGATGAGGATGCCGGCGACCGTGCCGAGCAGACCGCCGACCAGACCGAGCCACGTGAAGATGTAGCCCTGCGGGTCGGAGTAGAGCTTCCACGGGAAGATCAGCACGCCGAGGACACAGGTGGCGAGCGCCCCGGTGCGGAAATTGATCTTCCGCGGCGCGATGTTGGAGAAGTCGAAGGCCGGGGAGACCAGGTTGGCCGCGATGTTCACGGACAGGGTCGCGACGAGCACGGTGACCAGCGCGAACAGAATGCCTGCGACGTTGTCCGTCTTGGCGGCCAGCTGGACCGGATCCCAGATCGCCTTGCCGTACACGGCCTGCGAGCCCGAGGTGACCATGACGGACAGGAAGGCGAAGAGCGTCATCGTGGTGGGCAGACCGAGCGCCTGGCCCCAGGTCTGCGCCTTCTGGCTCTTGCCGTAGCGGGTGAAGTCGGGGATGTTCAGCGAGAGGGTGGACCAAAAGCCGATCATGCCCATGAGCGAGGGCCAGAACAGCTTCCAGAAGTCTCCACCCCAGCCGAGCTTGGACGGCTGGTCGAGCAGCGGACCGAAGCCGCCCGCCTTGCTGCTCATCCACCACAGCATCACACCGGCGCCGAGGAGCACGAACGGCGCGGCCCAGTTCTCGAAGCGGCGGATCGTCTCCATGCCCCGGTAGATGATGGCGACCTGGAGCACCCAGAAGATCGCGAACGACAGCCACATGGTCCACGCGTAGCCGCCGACCTCGGAGGCGTTCTTCCAGCCGTCGCCGAAGAGCTTGCCCGCGAGGAAGTAGATCGCCTCGCCGCCGATCCAGGTCTGGATGCCGAACCAGCCGCAGGCCACCAACGCCCGTACGACAGCGGGCAGGTTGGCGCCCCGGACGCCGAAGGAGGCGCGGGCGAAGACCGGGAAGGGTATGCCGTACTTGGGGCCGGCGTGCCCGGTGAGCAGCATCGGGACCAGCACGATCAGATTGGCAAGCGCGATGGTGAACACGGCCTGCTTCCAGTCCATGCCGACGGCTATCAGGCCGGAAGCGAGGGTCCAGGAAGCGGTGTTGTGGGCCATACCGACCCACAGTGCCGAGAAGTTGTACGTGGTCCAGGTGCGCTTCTCGACCGGGACCGGCAGCAGGTCCTCGTTGGCGTAGGGGCCGCTCGGCGCGGGCGCGCCGGGGGCGATCTCCACCCGGCCGTCGGCGAGGGTGACTTGAGAGACGGGCGGGCTGTCCGGGGGGACGGTCTCGGTCATGGGCAGGCCAATCGGATGAGGAGTGACAGGAAAGGCCGTGCGGGCATCCCGGGGGGGGTGCGCGGGGAGCGCCCTGGGCCCCCTTCCCGGGACGGCGGGAAGGGGAGAATTGGGGAGGGAGAGGCCGTCTCAACGGCCCTTGTGCTGGTGGGCCGCCTCAACGGCCCCAGTGCCGCTGGGCCGCCTCAACGGCCCTTGTGACCGCTAGGCCGCCTCAACCGCCCTTGTGTCGCTAGGCGTTGACGGCCGGGATGACCTTCGCCCCGTACGCGTCGATGGTGGCTTCCTGAGCGTCGTGCATGTCGTACACGGCGAACTGGTCCACACCCAGCTCGCGCAGTGCGTTCAGCTTGTCGATATGCCGCTCGGCCGTGCCGATCAGGCAGAACCGGTCGACGATCTCGTCGGGCACGAACTTGGTGTCGGGGTTGTCGCTGCGACCGTGGTGGGAGTAGTCGTAACCCTCGCGGGCCTTGATGTAGTCGGTGAGTTCCTCGGGGACGGCCGCGGAGTGCTCGCCGTACTTGGAGACGAGGTCGGCGACGTGGTTGCCGACCATGCCGCCGAACCAGCGGCACTGCTCGCGCGCGTGGGCGAGCGCCTCGGGAGAGTCGTCCTCGGTGATGTACGCGGGCGCGGCCACGCAGATCTTGACGTCGGAGGGGTCGCGTCCGGCCTCGACGGCGGCGTCCTTGACAGCCTTCACCATGTACTCGGTCAGATAGAGGTCGGCGAGCTGGAGGATGAAGCCGTCGGCCTCCTCGCCGGTCATCTTCAGGGCCTTGGGGCCGTACGCGGCCATCCAGACCGGGAGTTCGGCGCCGGGCCTGACCCACGGGAGCTTGATGACGGTGCCGCCGAGGTCCGCCTCGTCGCCGCGTCCGAGGGCCCGGATGACCTTCATCGCCTCGCTGATCCTGGCGAGCGTGTTCGGCTTGCGTCCGGCGACGCGCATCGCCGAGTCGCCGCGGCCGATGCCGCACACCGTGCGGTTGCCGTACATGTCGTTGAGCGTCGCGAAGGTGGAGGCGGTGACCTCCCAGGTACGGGTGCCCGGATTGGTGACCATCGGGCCGACCGTCAACTTCTCGGTGTTCGCGAGGATCTGACTGTAGATCACAAACGGCTCCTGCCACAGCACGGCGGAGTCGAAGGTCCAGCCGTAGGTGAAGCCGTTGCCCTCGGCGCGCTGCATCAGGTCGATGACGCGGGAGGCAGGGGGGTCGGTCTGCAGGACGAGTCCGAAGTCCATGGCGCCACTCCTAGTCGCTCAGAGAAGGTACTGACAGGTGGAGCGGGGGGTGTAGACGCCGTGACCCGCGCGCCCGGTGAACTCCCGCTCGGTGATGACCGGTTCGCCGCGCGAGAGCACGGACTCGACCCGTCCGGTGACGCGCCTGCCCTCGTACGCCGAGTAGTCGACGTTCATGTGCTGCGTCTCGACCGACATGACCTGTTCGGCGTGCGGGTCGTAGATCACGATGTCGGCGTCGGCGCCCGGCGCGATGGTGCCCTTCTTCGGGTACAGGCCGAACATCCGGGCCGGGGTCGCGCAGGCGATCTCGATCCAGCGGCGGCGCGAGATGTGCCCGTCGACGACGGCCTGGTGGAGCAGGTCCATACGGTTCTCGACGCCCGGGAGGCCGTTGGGGATCTTCGAGAAGTCGCCGCGGCCCAGTTCCTTCTGGCCCACGAAGCAGAAGGGGCAGTGGTCGGTGGAGACGACCTGGAGGTCGTTGGTCCGCAGCCCCCGCCACAGCGCGGCCTGGTGCTCCTTGGGCCGAAGCGGCGTCGAGCACACATACTTCGAGCCCTCGAAATCCGGCTCGGCAAGGTTGTCGGTCGACAGGAACAGGTACTGCGGGCAGGTCTCGCCGAAGACGTTCAGGCCCTCGTCGCGCGCCCGTGCCAGCTCGGCGACCGCCTCCTGCGCCGAGACGTGCACGACGTACAGCGGGGCGCCCGCGACCTGGGCGAGCTTGATGGCACGGTGGGTGGCCTCGGCTTCCAACAAAGCCTTCCGCACTTCCCCGTGATACCTCGGGTCCGTCTCACCACGCGCGAGCGCCTGTTCCACCAGCACGTCGATCGCGATGCCGTTCTCGGCGTGCATCATGATCAGGCCGCCGTTCTCGGCGGAGCGCTGCATGGCGCGCAGGATCTGGCCGTCGTCGCTGTAGAAGACGCCGGGGTAGGCCATGAACTGCTTGAAGGAGGTGACGCCCTCCTGGACCAGCAGGTCCATCTCCTTGAGTGTCTCCTGGTTGACGTCGGAGACGATCATGTGGAAGGCGTAGTCGATGGCGCACTGGCCGTCGGCCTTGTCGTTCCAGGCGTCGAGGCCCTCGCGCAGGGAGCGGCCCACGCTCTGCACCGCGAAGTCGATGATGGTGGTGGTGCCGCCCCAGGCCGCCGCCCGGGTCCCCGTCTCGAAAGTGTCCGAGGCGAAGGTGCCGCCGAACGGCAGCTCCATGTGGGTGTGGGCGTCGACGCCGCCCGGGATGACGTACTTGCCGGTGGCGTCGATGGTCCGCCCGGCCGTCCACGACTCGGCCGCCGGGGTGCCACTCGCCGCGAGGGCGGCGACCCGGCCGTCCTCGATCAGGACGTCGGCGTGGATCTCGTCGGACGCAGTGATGACGAGACCACCACGGATGACGGTACGGCTCATGCTCCCTCTCCTTCCGGTCGTGCGTGCACTGAGGGAATACCGAAGCTGTTAAAGGCTGAGGTCACCGCTGTTTCGGCGGGGCGAACACGGTCCCGCGGGCCCGGCCCCCCCGTGAGCCGGGCGCGCGGAACCTCGTATGCCTAGGGCGCGGTCAGGGGCTCGTACGCGTCGGGGCGGCGGTCCCGGTAGAACTGCCAGCGGTCGCGTACCTCGCGCAGCTTGGCCATGTCGAGGTCGCGGACGACGAGTTCGGTCTCCTTGTCGCTGGCCACCTCCCCGACGAACTGGGCCTCCGGGTCGACGAAGTACGACGTTCCGTAGAAGTCGTTGGAGCCCAGCTCCTCCACGCCCACGCGGTTGATCGCGCCCACGAAGTACTCGTTGGCGACGGCCGCCGCCGGCTGCTCCAACTGCCAGATGTAGGAGGACAGACCGCGGGAGGTGGCCGACGGGTTGAAGACGATCTCGGCGCCGGCGAGCCCCAGGGCGCGCCAGCCCTCCGGGAAGTGCCGGTCGTAGCAGATGTAGACGCCGATCTTGCCGACGGCGGTGTCGAAGACCGGCCAGTCGGCGTTGCCCGGACGGAAGTAGAACTTCTCCCAGAAGCCCTCGACCTGCGGGATGTGGTGCTTGCGGTACTTGCCGAGGTACGAGCCGTCCGCGTCGATCACGGCCGCGGTGTTGTAGAGGACGCCGGGCTGCTCCTCCTCGTACATCGGCAGGACGAGGACGATGCCCAGTTCCTTGGCCAGCGCCTGGAAGCGGTGGACGATCGGGCCTTCGGGGATCTGCTCGGCGTACTCGTAGAACGCCTTGTCCTGGACCTGGCAGAAATAGGGTCCGTAGAACAGCTCCTGGAAGCACAGGACTTGAGCGCCCTGTGCGGCCGCGTCGCGGGCCGCCTGCTCGTGGACCTGGATCATCGATTCCTTGTCGCCGGTCCATGCGGTCTGGAAGACGGCGGCGCGGATCACTCTGCTCATCGGGACCTCCGGTCGCTCGGTGTGCGAGGAGCCTAGAAAGCCCGGCGGCCGCCACCGAGTTGCACCGTGTCACGTCTGAGGACATCTGCCGTTCCACCGTGTCACCTCTGCTGCGCGTCGTGCGCGAGCAGCGCGATGTGCACGGAGGCGGCCTGCTCGAAGTCGTCGAGGTCGACGCCGAGGCGTGCCTCTATCGCCTCCAGCCGCCGGTACAGGGCGGGCCTGCTGACGTGGTGGAGCTGCGCGGTGCGCGACTTGTTGCGGCCGGTGGCGAGATACGTCCGCAGCACGGGCAGCAGCTCCGACTCGGCGTCCGCCCCGCACAGCAGGCCGTCCAGCTCCCGTTCGGCGAAGGACTGCACGTTCGGGTCGTCGCGCAGCAGCCGGACCAGGCCGCGCAGATGTACGTCGCGCAGCCGCACCAGTACCGGGTGGTCGTGGTCGACGGGTGCGTCGGCGGCGGCCTCGGCGACGTGCAGGGCCTCACGCAGGCCGCCGGGGACGTCGTCCCAGGCCGGACGGGGCGAGGCGGCGGCCACCGTCGTACGGGCTTCGGTCTCATGACGCAGCCGGGTGGCGAAGTGCGTGGCCAGCGCCTCGGCGTCCTGATCGCGGGCGAGGCTGAGCAGCACCGCGGTGGCCCCGTCCGCCAGCTCGGCGACGAGCCCGGGAAGGCCCAGCAGCCTGAGAACCCGGTCGAGTTGGGCCGGGTCGCCGTCCCGCACCACCAGCGGCACGAAGGTCCGCCGGTTGACCGGCAGCCCGGCCGCCCGTGCCCGTGGCAGCAGCTGCCTGGCCGGTACGACACCGCTCACCAGGTCGGTCAGCAGGCTCTGCGCGGACTCCTCCTCCCAGGTGTGCGCGGAGCCGCCGAGCATCCGGTGCAGGACCAGGGCCTCGGCGGCGCGGTCGGCGAGCAGCCGCCCGGTCGCCGCGTCGCCGCGGTATCCGCACAGCACGATGCGGCCCCAGCGCTCGCCCCGCCCGCCCAGCTCCGCACGGATCCAGCCGTCGCCCTCGCTGCCGCCGGCCTGCCGCGCGATGCGCTCCCAGTCGCGCAGCACGTCGTCCACGGCGGACCGCTCCCCCGCCGTGGCCAGGACCCGGTGGGCGAGGTTGGTGACGACGACGGGACAGGCTGCGTGCCCGGCGATCTCGTCGAGCATCCGCTGGAGGGGAGCGCCCGTGGTGATGAGCCCCGTCAGAGCCGTCCGTACGGCCTCGGAGAGGCTCACGGCCGCGAACTTGCTGCGCACGAGCCTGGACTGGACCTCCTCCGTCAACTCGGCGAAGGGGAAGGGCCGGTGGAGGACGACCATCGGCAGCCCGCACCGCTCGGCGGCCCGGCGCATCACCTCCGGTGGCGCGGGAAAGGCCCGGCCGAGCCCGAGGACGACGGCCGCGGCCTCCGCGCGGTGCAGCGAACGGATGTACTCGGCCTGCGCGTCGGGGTTCCC
The DNA here is from genome assembly GCF_040651675.1 of Streptomyces sp. NPDC048415. Lineage (NCBI taxonomy): Bacteria > Bacillati > Actinomycetota > Actinomycetes > Kitasatosporales > Streptomycetaceae > Streptomyces > Streptomyces sp. NPDC048415. Next base: position 52,325 of record NZ_JBEZKJ010000033.1, read on the forward strand.
GGCGAGCAACACTCCGGTGGTGAGCACCATTTCACCGCCGGTGAGCATCACGCCCACATCGGCGGCCTCGGCGACATGCACCCACCGCACCGGCCGGTCGAGGTGGCCCGCCCCGGCCACCACCTCGGGCTCTCCGGCGAGCACCCGGTCCAGGGTGAGGACCTGACGTACCGACAGGGCGGGTTCCAAGGCGGTGGCGGTGGTCATGGCGACGTTCCCCTTTTTTGAGGCTCGGTTCGCCGCCGGGGCGCCAACGCCTGTGTCGAGGGGCCGCTCGTGCTCGGCCCTTCTTCCTCGGGCCTCCGCGCGTTCGACCCCTCGACACAGGCGCGCGCCCCTTCGGCTCACTCGCCCTTGCTCTGTTCTTGTTACTGGACGCTCCGCAGAGCGCTTTCGAGGATCGCCGCGCCCTCCTCCGCCTCCGCGACGGTGAGGGTCAGCGGCGGTGCGATCCGCAGCACGCTGGTGTTGTGACCACCGCCCTTGCCGATCAGCAGGCCTTCTTCGCGGGCCGCTTCGAGCACGGCCGCGGCACCGTCGGGGTTCGCCTCGCCGGTGCCGGGCTTGACCAGCTCGACGCCGATCATCAGCCCGCGCCCGCGGACCTCCCGTACGCCGTCGAGCTGCGCGGCGATCGCCCGCAGCCGCTCGATGAGCAGACCGCCGACGCGCCGGGCGTTGCCCTGGAGGTCGTGTTCGAGGAGGTAGGTGAGGTTCGCGAGACCCGCAGCCATCGTGACCGGCGAGCCGCCGAAGGTCGAGATGGAGTTGGAGTCCAGGCAGTTCATGATCTCGGCGCGGGCGACGACGCCACCGATGGACATGCCGTTGCCGATCCCCTTGGCGAAGGTGAGCATGTCCGGCGGGCCCGCGGCGGCGTGCGCCTGCCAGCCCCAGAAGTGCTCGCCGGTGCGGCCCCAGCCGGTCTGCACCTCGTCGGCGATCCAGAGGATGCCGCGCTCGTTCAGGACCTCGCGGAAGGCCGCGTACAGGCCGTCGGGCGGCATGGTGAAGCCGCCGACGCCCTGGACGGGTTCGGCGATCAGGGCCGCGGGCGGGCGGACGTGGCCGAGCAGGTCCCTCAGGTCGTCGACGCAGGCCGTGATGAAGTCGGCGTCGCCGAGATCGGCGTACGGGCCCCGGGTGCGGACGCCGCCGTGGACGTACAGGGTCTGGAGCGGCGAGAGGGAGGTCGGCGACCAGCCCTTGTTGCCGGTGATACCGACGGTGCTGAAGGAACGGCCGTGGTAGCTGTTGCGCATCGCCAGGATCTGGTTGCTCTGGCGGTAGGCGGTGGCGAGCAGCAGGGCGGTGTCGTTGGCCTCGGTGCCGGAGGTGGTGAAGAAGACGCGCGCGTCCGGGATGCCGGACAGCTGGGCGATCCGCTCGGCGAGGTCGACCATGGGCCGGTTGAGGTAGAGCGTGGAGGAGTGGATGATCCGCCCGGCCTGCTCGCTCACCGCCTTGGTGACCTCGGGCAGCGCGTGCGCGGTCATCGTGGTGAGGATGCCGCCGAAGAAGTCGAGGTACCTGTGGCCCTCGGCGTCCCAGACGTGGCGTCCCTCGCCGTGGGTGATCTCGATCGGGTCCTCGTAGTAGAGGGCGAGCCAGTCGGGCAGGACGGCCTTGTGGCGCGCGTACAGGTCGCTCACGGCTGCACCAGCCCCTCGTACGCGTCGGGTCGCCGGTCGCGGTAGAACGCCCACTGCTGCCGCACTTCCTCGATCAGGTCGAAGTCGAGATCACGGACGATGAGCTCCTCGGCCTTGTCGCTCGCGGTCTCCCCCACGAACTGTCCGCGCGGGTCGACGAAGTACGACGTCCCGTAGAAGTCGTTGTCCCCGTACTCCTCCTGCCCGACCCGGTTGATCGCGGCGATGTAGTACTCGTTGGCGACGGCCGCCGCGGGCTGCTCCAGCTGCCAGAGGTAGGCGGACAGGCCCCGGGAGGTGGCGGACGGGTTGTAGACGAGCTGCGCGCCGTTCAGGCCGAGTTGCCGCCAGCCCTCCGGGAAGTGGCGGTCGTAACAGATGTACACGCCGATCTTGCCGACCGCGGTGTCGAAGACGGGCCAGCCGAGGTTCCCCGGTTTGAAGTAGTACTTCTCCCAGAAGCCCTTCACCTGGGGGATGTGGTGCTTGCGGTACTTGCCGAGGTACGTGCCGTCGGCGTCGATCACGGCCGCCGTGTTGAAGTAGAAACCCGACTGCTCGACCTCGAACACGGGCACGACGATGACCATGCCGGTCTCGCGGGCCAGCTCCTGCATACGAGTGACGGTGGGCCCGTCCGGCACGGGCTCCGCCCAGCGGTAGTGCTCGGGCTCCTGGACCTGGCAGAAGTAAGGAGCGTTGAAGACTTCCTGGAATCCGATGACCTTGGCGCCCCGCCGGGCCGCCTCGCGGGCGAATTCCTCGTGCTTGGCGACCATGGATGCGGTGTCGCCTGTCCAGGTGGCCTGGACCAGAGCGGCACGTACGACGTTGGCCATGAGCTGCTCCTTCGACGGGCCGTCAGAGAGCCTCTACGCCCGTAGACAAAGGCGGTAGAGGCTTGAAAGTAAGCCCCATGGACAGCCTTGCCAAGACCATCGTCGTTAACCCGCTGAGTCGATCACGTTTCATACCTCCGGCGGGTGAGCGGCGGGAGCGGTCACACGGTGAAGCCGGCCACCCTCAGAGCGTGGACCAGGTCCCAGTGGCGCTCCTGGGAGACGCCCTGGGCGGCCTCCAGGAGGAGCGGCACGAGCCGCTGCGGGTCCGCCTCCGCGCTGCGGGCCGCCTCCTCCGGGGTGCGCACACGCACGTACGCGCCGAGCAGCGCGCGGATCTCACGTCGGCGACCGGCCTCGGCGAGGCCCAGCACGGCGGCGCCGATCTCCGGCGCGGGCCGTACGACGCCCTGCCGCAGCATCTGCTGACCGTCCGCCGTACGGCCCGCCGCGACGAGCGCGTCGGCGGCGGCGACCAGCCGGTCGGCGGGAAGCGAGGCCGCCTCCCACAGCAGGGTGGCCCAGTCCGCGTCGAGGCCCGCACGGTGCAGCTGTGCGGCGAGCAGCGGGAAACGGGCGGCGGGCCAGTACGCGGCCTCCACGAGCAGGGCGTGCGCCTCACCGCTCCTGCCCTCGCCCCGCAGCCGCGTCAGCGTCCCGACGGTCTCGGCGATGACCCGCCGCGCCTCGTCGTCCAGCGGCTCCCTGCGCGGCGCCGCGGGCTCCTCGGCCACCCCCGCGAATCGGGCACCCCGGGGGGTGCGACCGCCGCCCGGCGCGGTGGGGGCGGGCGGCGCCGCCGTTTCCGGCACGACCTCGGGGGCGGTCTCCTGCTCCATCATCCCGGCGAAGCGGGCACTGCCCCGGGGGCGGCGCTTGGAGCGTTGCTTGGGGGTGGCGGGTTCCGGGGGCTGGGGGGCTTCGGGGCGGGCGGTCGCCGGCTGATCGGGCGCCGATGGGTCCGCGAACGGGGAGTACGAGCCGGTGTCGTCCCATGCGTGCGGCCGATCCGGCACCGCCGAGTACGGGCCGGCGCCATCACGTGCGCCGAGGCGGGTCGTCCCCGGCCACTCCGGCGCCGCCGGGTCCGCGATCGCGGAGTGCGGGCCGGTCTGCTCCGGAATCGTCGGGCGGTGGCGGGGCGCGGGTTCCGGGGCGCTCGGGTGCGTGGGCCCGTCTCCAGGGCCTCGTCGTGCGGTCGAGGGGCCCGGGCCCTCGGATCGGGGCACCCGGAACACGTCCTCGGCCGCCGGGGTCGGAAAACTCAGCGCGCCCTGCGCGTGGGTGCGCAGGGCGCGTCGGTCGAGGCTGTCCATGCGGTGGCGGAGCTCGGCGCAGCGGGCTGTGGCGCGGTCGTGGTCGTCGTGGGCCCAGGCCAGGTCGAGGCGGATCGACTCGGCCTCCTCCTGGGAGCCGGCCGAGTGGAGCAGCCGGCCCAGCTCGACCTGGCGTTCGGCCGCGTAGCGCTGTTCGCGGAGCATGACGTCGAGGCGGTCACCGAGGGCGTCCCGGCCGCCGGGCCTGGCGTCGTACGCGGTGAGCGCGGCGTCGTGCAGGGCGCGGATCCGCTCGGACTCCTGGGCGGCGGCCCGGTCGCCGAACTCGCCGGCGAGGTCCTGCAGGAGCGCCTCCACGACGTCCCAGGGCGGCACTTCCCAGCCCTCCAGGCAGGCCCGCATGCCGTCGGGGTCGCGTTGCCAGAACACTCCGCACCAGCCGCCGCCCTGATCGAGCCGTTGCGTCAGCCCGCTCAGGTACTTCGCGAACTCCCTTACCTGAACCGGGAGTTGTTCTACAGCCATCACACGACTCCCCGCCCGAATGGAGTGCTCCGTCCGGTAGAAAACACCAGCCGTGTTACGGAACGGCTACAGGGAGTTTTCGGACCGGACGCAGAGCGCTCCGGGATGGATCACACCGGGTGTGCGGCCCGTCACGAACCCGGGCTGCCCGAGACCCTACTCGCCTTCCCAGGCGCGCCGTTGGCGACCCATGCGCCCCGCGCGTCAGGCCACCCGGACCAACGCGCACCGCCTGGCGAGGTCGTCCATCGACAGACCGAGCGCCCGCGCCAGGGCCGCCACCGTGAAGAACGCGGGAGTGGGCGCCCGTCCCGTCTCGATCTTGCGCAGGGTCTCGGCGGAGATCCCGGCACTGGCCGCGACCGCAGTCATGCTGCGGCCGCCGCGGGCCTCGCGCAGCAACTGCCCGAGCCGCTCGCCACGTTCGCGCTCTTCGGGGGTCAGGGGGGTTCGCACCATGCCCCCATTCTAATACCGGTATAGTAATTGGCATGGTGGAACTGAAGACGAACACATCGATCGACGAGATGTACGCGGCCGGTCAGGTCGTGGGCCGGGCGCTCACGGCGGTGCGGGAGGCGGCCGACGTCGGCGTCTCGCTCCTGGAGCTGGACGAGGTGGCGCACCAGGTCCTGCGGGACGCCGGCGCCGGCTCCCCCTTCCTCGGCTATCGCCCCTCCTTCGCGCCCACGCCGTTCCCCGCGGTCATCTGCGCCTCCGTGAACGACGCGATCGTGCACGGCATCCCGAACGGCTACCGCCTGCGTGACGGCGACCTGGTGTCCATCGACTTCGGCGCCGAACTGGACGGCTGGGTGGGCGACTCGGCGATCAGCTTCCTCGTCGGCGAGCCGCGCGTGGCCGACGTACGCCTCGTCCGGACCGCCGAGCGCGCCCTCGCCGCGGGCATCGAGGCGGCCGTCGTCGGCAACCGCGTCGGCGACATCGCGCACGCCATCGGCACGGTGTGCCGCGAGGCGGGCTACGGCATCCCGGAGGGCTTCGGCGGTCACGGCGTGGGCCGCCGCATGCACGAGGACCCGCCGGTCCCGAACGAGGGCCGCCCGGGCCGCGGAATGCCCCTGAGGCACGGCATGGTCCTCGCCATCGAGCCCATGCTCATCGGCGGCGGCACCGACGGCTACCACGCGGCCCCGGACGGCTGGACCCTCCGCACGAACGACGGCTCCCGGGCGGCCCACGCCGAACACACGGTGGCGATCACGGACGCGGGCCCGCGCATCCTGACAGCGCGCTAGCGCGGCCCGCGCCGGACGCCGGACACCGGCCGCACCACGCGCCCCGGTTCCTACGACGCCGGCCGCACGCCCTGGTTCCTTCGCCGCCGGCCGTACGCCCTGGCTCCTTCGCCGCCGGCCGTACGCCCTGGCTCCTACGACGCCGGCCGCACCACCATCGCCGAGCCGCCGCCCCGCCGTACCGTCTCCGCCGCCGCGAGCCACTTCCCGTCCGGCAGGCGCTGTACGCCCGTCGCCGCGCCGATCTCCGGGTTCAGCTTGAAGGAGTGTCCGACGGCCTCCAACTGGGTCCGCAGCGCGCTGTTGTACAGGCCCGGTTCGAGTTCCGTCTGTGCCGCGTTGCGCTGGCTGGCGCGCGGTGCGGCGATGGCGTCCACCAGGGGCAGCCCGCGGTCCAGGAACTCCGTCAGCGTCTGCAGCACGGTCGTGATGATGGTGGCGCCGCCCGGCGAACCGAGTGCCACGACGGGCCGGTTGTGCTGGTCCAGCACGATCGTCGGCGAGATCGACGAGCGCGGCCGCTTGCCGGGACCCGGCAGGTTCGGGTCGTGCACGGCCGGGTTCGCCGGCGTGAAGGAGAAGTCCGTCAGCTCGTTGTTGAGGATGAAGCCGCGCCCCGGGACGGTGATGGCGCTGCCGCCGGTCTGCTCGATGGTCAGCGTGTACGAGACGACGTTGCCCCACTTGTCGGCCACCGTCAGGTGCGTGGTGTTCTCGCCCTCGTACGTCGTCGGGGCGGCCTTTCCCGCAGTCGAGCAGGAGGCGGGGTCGCGCGGGTCGCCCGGGGCCAGCGGACTCGTCAGCACCGCGTCGTCCTTGATCAGGCACTCCCGCGAGTCCGCGTACTTCTGCGACAGGAGTTGCTTGGTCGGTACGTCCTCGAAGGCGGGGTCGCCCACCCAGCGCCCCCGGTCCGCGAACGCGATGCGGCTCGCCTCGATGTAGCGGTGCAGATACTGCGCCTCGCTCGCCTTCGAAAGGTCGCTCTTCTCAAGGATGTTGAGGGCCTCGCCGACCGTGGTGCCGCCCGAGGAGGAGGGCGCGATCGAGTAGACCTTCAGACCGCGGTACGAGGTCTTCGTCGGCGCCTGCCGCTTCGCCTCGTAGGCAGCCAGGTCGTCGAGGGAGAGCTTGCCGGGGCGGGCGTTGTAGCCCGAGGTCGGGGCGACCGGCGGCTTGTTGACCGTGTCGACGATCTCCTGGCCGAGGTCGCCGTCGTAGATCGCGTCGACGCCCTCCTCGCCCAACTCCTCATAGGTACGTGCGAGATCGGGATTCCTGAAGGTCGAGCCGACCACCGGGAGGGAGCCGCCGGGCAGGAACAGCTTCGCGGTGTCCGGGAAGTTCTTGAAGCGGGCCTGGTTGGACTCGGTCTGTGTGCGGAAGGTCGCGTCGACCGTGAAACCGACCCGGGCGATGCGTTCGGCCGGCTTCAGGACGCTGCCCAGCCGCTTGCTGCCCCAGCTGTCCAGCGCCGTCTGCCAGGTGGCGGGCGTGCCCGGTGTGCCCACGCTCAGACCGCTGGTGACGGCGTCCGCGAAGGCGAGCGGCTTGCCTTTCTCCACGAAGAGGTTCGAGTCGGCGCTCAGGGGTGCCGTTTCCCTGCCGTCGATCGTGTGCACCGTGCGGGACTTGGCGTCGTAGTAGACGAAGTAGCCGCCGCCGCCGACGCCGGACGAGTAGGGCTCGGTGACGCCGAGGGCCGCCGCCGTGGCGACGGCCGCGTCCACGGCGTTGCCGCCCTTCTTCAGGACCTCGATCCCGGCCGCGGAGGCGTCCGCGTCGACGCTCGCCACGGCGCCGCCGTAGCCGACGGCGACGGGCACCTTCTCGGCCGCCCCTGCGGAGGGTGCCGCGGGAGGCGCGGCCGCGCCGACCGACACCACCGCGGCCGAAACCGCCAAGACCGCCAGATTCCGCGCAAGAGGGCGACGCATCCGTACCTCCACTCAAACAATTGTCCGCGCAGCGTAACTTCACCGCCATGCCCGCGTCAGGACCCCCTCGAACGTCGTTCGGTACAGCCGCTAGCATGCGCGCCCATGAATGACGACGTGCGCAACATCGTCCTCGGGGTGGTCGCGGCCGGCCTCAGTGCCGCGCTCGGCTGGCTCGCCCGTACGTATCTGTGGAAGCGCAAGCTCCGCCGCAAGCAGGCGTTCTTCGGGCTGCCGGACAACTCCGAGTCGCTGCTCGTGGTGAACCGCGAGGCGGGCGGACCCGAACTCTCGGTCATGCGCCATGACGTGTTTGCACTCCTCGAACTCTCCGCGCTGATCAAGGACTGCGGCGCGCACGCCCAGGTCCTCGCGCATGACGCGGCACAGCAGGGCTTCGGGGAGCGCACCGAGTTCTGCGTGGGAGGGCCGTCGTCGAATCGACGGATGGCCGCGCATCTGCACTCGCTGCTGCCGGGCATCCGCGTCAACGTCGACCCCGAGCCGGGTCCGGACCGCGGCGCCTTCCAGATCGGCGGCGAGCGCTACCGCCTGGAGGCGGGCACGGCGGAGTACGTGATCCTCGCCCGGCTCACCGCGGGCAACACGGCGAGACCCGTCTTCCTGTTCTGCGGCCAGCGCGCGATCACCAACCAGGCGGCCTCCCGCTATCTGGGCCGCAACCACGAACGGCTGGCCCGCAAGCACGGCAACAACTCCTTCGTACTCCTGCTGAAGGTGGTGAACTCCCAGGCGTACGGACCGGATGTGGTCGAGCTCGTCGCGGATGTGACGCGGGCGGCGCAGACTCCTCTTCCGGCCCCGGCGCCGGCGCGCACGTCGCACCGCGCCACGTGATCACTCAACAACCTTTACCGGCACGTAACTTACTGACGGGTTACTTATGCTGGGGAACCCCGGTTACTGTCGGGTCACTTTGCACTGACCCGAGTGAGGAGTGACCCGTGGGACACCCGCGCAAGGCCCTGCGTACGACCACCGTAGGTGCCGTCTCGGCGACGCTGATCGCCGGTACCGCCCTCGGTGTCACTACCCCCGCCCAGGCCTCCCCCGCCACCGGAATCCGCTTCGTCGACATCGCCGGAGACGGCGGTACGACCCTCAAGGCCAACGTCGTCGCGCCCTCCGATACCTCGCACCGCTACCCGCTGCTCGTGCTGCCCACGAGCTGGTCGATACCGCAGATCGAATACCTCGCACAGGCGCAGAAGCTGGCGAACTCCGGCTATGTGGTGGTCAGTTACAACGTGCGCGGCTTCTGGCAGTCCGGCGGCAACGTAGAGGTCGCCGGGCCACCCGACACGGCCGACGCCTCCAAGGTGATCGACTGGGCGCTCGCCAACACCCCGTCGGACGCGCGGAAGATCGGGATGGCCGGTGTCTCCTACAGCGCGGGCATCAGCCTGCTCGCCGCCGCGCACGACAGCCGGATCAAAGCGGTTGCCTCCATGAGCGGCTGGGCCGATCTCAACGACTCGATCTACTCCGGCCGCACCCAGCACTCCCAGGCCGTCTCCTTCCTCGGCGGCACCGGCTACCTCACCGGCCGCCCGAGCGCCGAATTCCAGCAGATGCTCAAGGAGTTCCTCGGTTCGGACCTGTCGAAGGAACAGGACATGCTCGACTGGGGGAAGGTCCGCTCGCCCGCGACCTACCTGGACCAGCTCAACAAGAACGGCGCGGCCGTCATGCTGGCCAACGCCTGGGGGGACACCGCCTTCCCGCCGAACCAGTACGCCAAGTTCTACGAGCAGTTGACGGTCCCCAAGCGCCTGGAGTTCAGGCCCGGAGACCACGCGACCGCCGAGGTCACCGGCCTGCTGGGCCTGCCCAACGACGTGTGGACGGACACCACCCGCTGGTTCGATCACTATCTCAAGGGCGAGGACAGCGGCATTGACCGCGAGCAGCCCGTCCAGCTCAAGTCCCGTTCCACCGGCGGCTACGAGACCTACCCGGACTGGAAGTCGGTCGGAGCGACCCGGCGCAAGATCGACCTCGCCGGCACCACCACCATCCACACGAACGTCGACTCGGGCGCCGACGGAGGCGTCTTCATCCTCTCCAACGCGCTCGACCAGTTCCTGCGGACGCCGCCCATCGCCTCGATCCCGCTCCTGCCGCGCCGCTGGGCCGCCGTGTGGCAGTCGGAGAGGTACGACAGCGCCCAACAGGTGCGCGGCACGGTCACGTTGCACACCACCGTCACCGGCACCGAGGAGAGCGGCACCCTTGTCGCCTACCTCTACGACGTGGGCCCGCTCGGCCTCGGCAAGCTGGTCAGCAACGCCCCGTACACCTTCCACGGGCAGACGCCCGGCAAGCCGTTCGGCGTGGACCTGGAATTGTTCTCCACGGCCTACGACGTTCCGGCAGGGCATCGTCTCGCCCTGGTCGTCGACACGGTGGACCCGCTCTACATCGAGCACAACCCGTCCGGCGCGCAGCTGACCTTCTCCTCGCCGGAGCACGACCCGTCGTATGTGTCGGTGCCCCTGCGCGAACAGTGATCTCCGGCTGCCGCCGGCCGGGTCTGGCTCTGTGAGCTGCTGCTCCCTCTACAGTCCCGGGGCTGTGGGGGGTTCCCCGTCCGGCAGCAGCGTCCTGGGTCGGCCACCGTCACCACGGGGATGAACCGCACATCCTAATCGAGGTTCGGCATCGCTTCCCCGCTCAGTGCTTGAGGATCTTGGAGAGGAAGTCCTTGGCGCGGTCGCTGCGCGGGTTGGTGAAGAACTCGTCGGGGGCACGGTCCTCGATGATGCGGCCGTCGGACATGAAGACGACGCGGTTGGCGGCGGAGCGCGCGAAACCCATCTCGTGGGTGACGACGACCATGGTCATCCCGTCCCGCGCGAGTTGCTGCATGACCTCCAGAACCTCGTTGATCATCTCGGGGTCGAGCGCCGAGGTCGGCTCGTCGAACAGCATGACCTTGGGGTCCATGGCGAGTGCGCGGGCGATGGCCACGCGCTGCTGCTGTCCGCCGGAGAGCTGTGCGGGGTACTTGGGGGCCTGGGAGGCGAGGCCCACCCGGTCCAGGAGCTCGCGTGAGCGCTTGTCGGCCTCCTGCTTCTTGCGGCCGCGGACCTTGGTCTGGCCGAGCGAGACGTTCTGCAGGACCGTCTTGTGCGCGAAGAGGTTGAAGGACTGGAAGACCATCCCGACCTCGGCGCGAAGCCTGGCGAGGGCCTTGCCCTCGTCCGGGAGAAGCTGACCGTCGAGCTTGATCGTCCCTGATTCGATGGGCTCCAGACGGTTGATCGCTCGGCACAGTGTCGATTTGCCCGACCCCGAGGGGCCGATGATCACGACCACCTCGCCCTTGCCGACGGTGAGGTTGATGTCCTGCAGGACATGCAGCTCGCCGAAGTACTTGTTCACGTCACGCAGCTCGATCAACGGATCGACGGCCATACCGGACCTGCCCACTCTCAGCTGTGTCGGTCAACGCAAACTATCGGCGCAAAACGGGACTTAACGCACGACACGCACTTATAGCCATTAACCGTATTTGAGGCTGCATTACGGCTGTATTACGACGTCGCCCACTGGGTGTCCGCCTCCGGGACCCTGGCTTCGGCGTCCGGGACCCCGGCCTCCGGGACCCTGACTTCGGCATCCGGGACCAGGCCTCCGAGACCCCGACTTCGGCATCCGGGACCAGGCCTCCGAGACCCCGACTTCGGTGTCCAGGCCCCCGGCCTCCGCGTCCAGCACCTAGGCCTCCGCGGCCTCGGCGTACACCTGTGACAGCTCGGGGGCGCCCTGTACGGCCCAGTCGAGCCCGGCCTCGACCACCGGGATCTCGCGGCCCGAGGCGAGCCGCACCACCGGACTGCCGCCGGGCCAGACGTGCCAGCCGGCGCCGGCCACCGTGCGCACCACGACCGTGCCGAGATAGAGGCCCGCGTCATTGCCCAGCCAGGGCAGCACCTCGGGGTCGTCGCGCCAGCGCGGCAGCAGTTGGTCGAGCGCGGCCAACGAGGCCGGGGTGTCGTCCAGTTCGAGCCCCGCCGCCGCGGCATGGGAGCGCAGCAGCTCGCACTCCGAGAGCAGATCGGCCACGCCCGCCGGATCGTCCTTGAAGGCGGCGGCGAGTCCCGGGTCCTGCTCCGCCGAGTGCCGCCTGCGCCACTTGTCCAAGAAGGGGAAGTTCATGACCGGCCTCTCCGTGGGTGCGATCGCCGTCGGCTCCGCGTTCCCGGCATTTCCAAGAATGTATCTTGCGGCAGTTGATCACGGAATCGAGCGCATCGCAGCGCCGTCCCGCCACCCCTCCCCGCCGTGCGCGCCCCACCCTTGCCAAAGGTATTCATCCTCCGTAGAGTTCAACGAAGCATGAGTTCAACGGTCGTTGACTTCTATGTTGCGCCATCCCACGACCAGGATGTTCCGCCATCCCACGATCCGGAGAGGCAGGCCCCGTGCAGAAGATTCCCTTCCAGGTGAACGAGGGCGGCATCGTCGCCCTGCTGCCGAACGGGCATGTCGAGTTCCTCGCCGCGTCCGCACGGGAGTTGATCGAGCGGCACAACTCCGGACGAGCGGTGACCGTCACCGAACTGATGGCCCATGCGCTCGCCGACCCGCTGGTGACGCTGGACAGGTTCCATCTGCCCGCCCCGGCCATCGCCTTCGTGGAGACCACGAACCTCTGCAATCTGCGCTGCCGCCACTGTTACGCCGACTCCGCGTTCAAGCGCCCCGACGAGATCTCCACACCGCGCGTCAAGCAACTCCTCGACGACTTCGCCGAGATGGGCGTACTACAGGTGTTTCTGACGGGTGGTGAGATCTTCTCGCACCGGGACGCAGTCGAGATCATCCAGCATGCTCGCAGCAAGCCCTTCAGCACGCAGATCTTCACCAACGGCCTGCTGGTCACCGAGGAGAAGCTGGCCCGGATCCCGGCAGGCCAGTCGTTCTTCATCAGCTTCGACACCGCCGACCCCGAGCGCACCGTCCGCGGCAAGATGGACTTCCCCAAGCTCCAGCACGCCTTCGAGATGATGCGCGAGCACGGGCATGTGTTCCGCACCGCCATCTCCGTGCACCGGGGCAACATCCAGGACGCCGAGGAGATCTTCGAGTGGTGCGCCGAGCGCGGGTATCCCCGGCCCCAGTGGCTGGAGACGCATCCGGTCGGCCGGGCGCTGCTCCACCCTGACATGCTGCTGCGCCCCGAGGACGTCGACGAGGTCTTCGAGGTCTACCAGCGGTGCATGGACCGCTACTCCACCGAGCCCGACCATGAGCCTGTCGAGGCGCCCACGGGCCCCGCCCGGCGCGCCGCCGACGAGATCCGCGGAGTGGACACCATCCAGTTCTGTCAGCGCCTGGAGCGCGCGGTGGGCCAGGAGAAGTGCGGCCGCTCGGTCGTCTACGTCAACAGCCGCGGTGATGTGTACCCCTGCAGCAACTGCATGTCGGGGCAGCTCTACAAGGCCGGCAACACCACCGAGAGGTCGTTCGCCGAGATCTGGGAGCACGGCTTCGACGAGTTCCGCGACATCCGCTTCAGCGACCACTCCGTGTGCGGTACGTGCCCGGTCGCCCAGGAGGACATCTGGTGCCAGTTCCGCTGCCCGCCGCTGGCCCGGAACATCACAGGTGACGCCAAGGGCTGCGGCGCGACCGAGTACCTGCAGGAGTTCACGCTGCGCTCCGGCCGCTACTGGCGCGCCCGCAAACAGCGCAACGTACGACTGACTCTGACGCCCCGTCAGTCGGCGTCGGCCGACCCGCCGGGGCCCACCCGACTCCCGCTCCCGACGACGTGAGCGGGTCCCTGTCCCACGGCGGCGCGACCGCTGCCGCCCGAACCGAAGGGAAGAAAGCCATGCCCGAAGAGAAGAAAGTCATCCGCATTCACCTGGAGCCGGGGCAGGAGGGCGTGACCCTGAGCGCCGTCGGAGCCGCCTCGGCCACCGCGCCCGCCGAGACGCTCGTCGAGGCCACCAACATCACGGAGGCCACGGTCATCGAGGTCGAGGTCTGACCCCACGCCTTTGCCGGCAGGTGACGAAGCGGTGTACCACTTCCCGGCCCGTTGAGGGGCGGGCCGGGAAGGCCCGCCGACGGCAAAGGCTCGCTCGACATCCGTTCTTTCCTGTTGAGGAGACGAGGTCGCGATGAGCAAGACGGCTGCTTCGGCCGGCACCACGGCACTGCGCCCCGGTACGGGAACCGCGCCGCGCCCCGGTACAGGACTCGCGCGGCTGCTGGGCGAGAACCCCGCACTGCGGATCGGCCAGGACGACTACAACATCAACGTGACGGCCAACTACGGTGAGCAGCTGTCGGCTTCACAGGTCGCCGAGGCGTTACGGAATCACCCGGGAGCCGGCCGGCCCGCGCATCTGTATGTCCATGTGCCGCTGTGCGCGTACATCTGTCACTTCTGCAACTACGTCAAGCGCAAGGTCACCGACGGCCCCGAGGGCGAGGCGGCGCCGCGGATCTGGACGGATCTGCTGCTCGACGAGTCCGCCCGGCGCCTCGGACACGCCCCCTGGCTCGCGCACGCCTCGATCGAGTCCGTCTACCTCGGCGGTGGCACCGCCTCACTGCTCGGCACCGAGCAACTGGGGCGCCTGCTGGAGCACATACGGGCGCACTACACGCTCGCCGAGAACTGCGAGATCTCCCTCGAGGGCAACCCCGACAACTTCCAGCAGGACGAGCTGGCCGAGGCCTGCGCGATCGGCTTCAACCGCTTCAGCGTCGGCGTGCAGTCCCTGCAGAGCGAGGTCAACGCGTTCGCGGGGCGCGGCCACGACGCGGCCATGTCGCTGCGGGCCATCGACAAACTGCGGGCCACCGGACGGCCGTTCAACGTCGACATGATGTTCGGGCTGCCGCACCAGACGACGGCCAAGGTCGCCGACGACATCAGGCGCCTGATCGACCTCGACGTCCCCACCATCACCATCTACCGGCTGCGCAACGCCGACCGGGCCAAGATGGGCATCGGCAACCGGGCGCTGTGGAACGTCGAGAGCGTCAAGAACCGGCTGCGCGAGCAGCAGCTGTTCCCCTCGCTCGGCGAGACCTACGCGATGCGCGAGGCCGTCGTGGAGCTGCTGCTCGACGGCGGCTACCACCCGAGCCCGTGCGGCTGGTGGAACCGGCCCGGCGTCTATCCCGACGGCAACATCCCGCGGGTCTCCCGCAACAAGTGGCAGCGGCACGACTCCATGATCGCCTACGGGCCCGGCGCGTACGGCTGGCTGACCGGCGACGACGACACGGTGGTGCAGACCCACAACATCGCCGACATCTCCGGGTACGCCCGGCTGCTCAAGGACGGGCCGGGGCTGCCGCTGGCCTCCGGACGGCGGCTCGCGGGCTATCAGGCGATCGGCATGGTGCTCGGGTTCGCGTTCAAGGCGAACCAGTCGATCGACGCGGGGCGGTTCCGGCGGCGGTTCGGCGTCGAGCTCTTCCAGGACGAGCCGTTCGCGGCGGTCTTCACCGAACTCATGGAGCGGGGCCTCCTCGCACCGGTACCCGGCACCCTGGAGAGCGTCGCCCCCACCCTGGACGGCGAGGCGCTCCACGAGGAGATCATCAGCGTCTACTTCCACAAGCGCGTCGGCGGCTTCGCCGAGGCCGTCTGCCACCGGTGATCCGATGAGCGTGCATCAGCGCACCCAGTGGCGCCGAGGCCCGGACGGGGCGCGGTACCGCACACGGCGGTCCTTCCCCGCCGGTCCGCCGAACGCCACCGTGCTGCTCGCCGGTCCCGGCAGCGTTTCCGTCCTCGACGGTCAGGGCCGCGACGACGGGCTGCTGGAGCGGCTGACCGGGCGGCTGGTGGCCGGGGGCGCGCAGGTGCTCGCGTGCGACATGCCCGCCCGGGAGCCGAACACGCCCTCCACGGAGGCCGATCAGCTCGTGCGGGCCGGTCGTCTGTCCCAGCTCCTTGACGGGTACGGGCACGTGCTCGTCCGGCCGCTCGTCCTGCTGGGTTTCTCGCTGGGCGGCCTCGCCCTGCTGCATCTGCTTCGAGCCGGTGAGCCCCGCGACGCGGACGGGGCGGTCCTGGTGGGCACGGTGATCGAGGAGGACGCCTTCCTGACCTCGCGCCTCCCCTCGCTCGACCTCGTGTACGGCAGCTTCGACCTCGTCGGATACGTGGCCGACGCCGACGACGAGGCACTGCCGCCCGCCGTGTTCGCCCCCGACATGTACGGCCAGTGGTCGGCGAGCCGACTGGTCGGGCGGCGCTCCTTCGAGGTCCGGGTGCATCTGCTCGAAGGCCTCGGGCACACCCTCCAGCCCTGTGGTTCGGGTCCCGCAAGGGACGCGGTCTCGGCGCTCACTTCTCTTGTGGGCGCCCCTGAAGTGACGGCCAGTCAGTAGAAGAGGAAGAGGCGCGCAGGACATGCTCTCCAGCCAGCGATTCGACAAGATCGCCGAAAACTTCGCGACCAGTGAGGTGCACCGCTCCAGTCCCACGATGGAGGCACTGCACGAGACGCTCGGTCCGCAGACGGGCCGTGCCATCTGTGATGTCGCCTGCGGCGCGGGTCACTTGGCGCTGTCGTTCGCCGACGAACACCCGGCTCGCCTCGTCGCCGTGGACCCGGCGCCCAACATGCTGGCCTCCGTCCGCAAACTCGCGGCCGAGCGCGGCGTCGACATCGAGACGGCGAAGGCGTTCGCGGAGGAACTCCCCTTCCCCGACGCCTCCTTCGACCTCGTGGTGTCCCGTCTGGCCCCGCACCACTTCCGTGACATGCCGGCGGCCGTCGGCGAGATGGCGCGGCTGCTGCGTCCCGGCGGCCGGCTCGCCGTCATCGACCTGGAAGGCCACGAGGACCCCGACATCGACGCGCTCAACCACGCGTTGGAAATGCTGCACGATCCGACGCACCAGCGCAGCTACACCCTCACGGAGTGGATCGGCTTCCTGCAGGACGCCGGGCTCAATGTCCCGGTCGCCCGGGGCTCGCAGTCCGAGAGCCGCACCGGGGTGCCCGTCAAACGGTGGTGCGAGATCGCCTCCTCCGGCGACGAGGCCGAGCGGGCGATCCGGGCCCGGCTCGCCGCGGCGCCCGCGCCATATCGCGAGGCGCTCGGGATCCGCCAGGACGGCGACGAGTTCTACCTCCCCGTACGCACCTGCATGGTGATCGGTGTCAAACCGCTCGGCGGGGTGCGCTGACATGCCGGTGATCAGGCTCTTCTCACCGGCGCCCAGCCCCGGCGCGGCCGTCCTTGGGGAGCTGGCCGATTCCGTGACCGCGCTGCTCGGCATTCCGCGCGGCCACTGCTGGCTGTGGTGGCAGCGGCTCGAGCCGGGCACCTTCCACCGGCCCGAGTGGCGCGAGGGCGACGCGGCGCCGGCCCCGGTGGGTTTCGTCGTGTGCAAGGAGAGCTACAGCGGCACCCAGGTCCGGCACCTGCTGCGGCTGCTCCAGGACCGGCTCGGCGATCTCCTCGCCGTGCCGCGTGAGGAGATCTACCTGGCCGTACAGCGGGCCCCCGCAGGTGAGTTGCTCGTACGCGACCAGGTGTGGTCTCTGGACGGCAACGCCGCCGGGACATCCCTGGGCGGCCCCGACGGAAGGACTGACATGACCGGTGACGCGATCACGGATCTGGTGCCGATCGCCCATGTCCACAACGAGCGGCGTGAACTCATCGACGACAACTGGGGCGAGGTGGCCTCCGTCATCCGGCTGGACGCCGAGCGGTTCACCGCAGAGGCGCTGCTCTCCCTCGACTCCTTCTCCCACCTCGAAGTCGTCTTCCACTTCCACCGGGTTCCGCTCGACAAGGTGCAGGAGGGTGCGCGCCATCCCCGCAACAACCCGGACTGGCCACTGGCCGGCATCTTCGCCCAGCGGGGCAAGAACCGCCCCAACCGCATCGGGGTCTCCCGCTGCCGGCTGGTCAAGACGGACGGGCTCGATCTGCATGTCGTCGGGCTCGACGCCGTCGACGGCACTCCCGTGCTCGACATCAAGCCGTATCTGCGGCAGTTCGGACCGCGCGAGGAGGTCGTCCAGCCGGAGTGGGTGGACGAGCTGATGCGCGAGTACTACTGATCTTCCATCGAGCGGGGGCGACATGACGCAGGCAGCGGAACGGGCGCGGCGCGGGCCGCTGTCGGGCGCGGCGGCCGCCTTGCTCGTCGCGGTGTTCGTCGACGCCCTCGGCAGCGGGCTGTACATGTCCGTGTCCGTCATCTTCTTCACCCGCTATCTGCGTCTCAGCGGCGGCCAGGTGGGCATCGGGCTGTCCGTCGCGGGCGCCGTGTCCTTCCTGTCGCTGGTGCCGACCGGGATCCTGGCGGACCGGGTCGGCCCGCGGCGCATGCTGATCGGCGCCCATCTGGTCCGGGCCGCGCTGCTCACCTGCTATCCGTTCGTGTCCGGCTTCGCGCCCTTCCTGCTGGTGGTCTCGCTGCTCGCGGTGGCCGACCGCGGGGCCTCGCCGCTGGTGCAGGGCCTGTTCGGTACGGCGGTCACCAAGGAGCGGCGGGTCCGCGCCATGGGCCGGGCCCGTTCGCTGCAGAATCTCGGGCTCGCCCTGGGCGGCCTCGCGGCCGGTGTGGTCCTGCTGCCGGACAGCGACGGGCTGTACGTGGGCATCGTGTACGCCAACTCGCTCTCCTTCGTGATCGCCGCGGCGCTGGTGGCACGGCTGCGGAGCGCCGAGAGCGCGCCGGGCGGCGGCCGGCCGCTGCCGTGGAGGCAGCGGATCAGCGTGTTCCGGGACCGCCGGTTCGCCCTGCTCACCGGGCTGAACTCGCTGGTGAGCCTGCATGTCACCGTGCTGACGGCCGGTGTCCCGCTGTGGGTGCTGGCCCATGACCGCATTCCTCGGGCGGCCATCGCCTGGACCCTGGTGCTGAACACGGTCGTCGTGGTGCTCTTCCAGGTGCGGGCCACCCGGGGCATCGAGAGCGCCGAGGACGGCGGGCGGGCGCTGCGGCGCGGCGGGCTGCTGCTCGCCGTGTGCTGCGGCGGGCTCGCCGTGACCGGTGCGGTGCCCACGGGGGCCGCGGTGGCCCTGCTGCTCGGCGCTGTCGCGTTCCAGGCGTTCGCCGAGATGCACCAGCAGGCCGGTGCCTGGGCGATCTCGTACGACCTCGCGCCCGAGGACCGGCGGCAGGTGTATCTCGCCTTCTTCGGCCTGGGGAACGCGGCGCGCAACACCTACGGGCCGCTGGTCATCACCTTCCTCGTGGTGCAACGGGGCGCGGTGGGCTGGCTGTTGCTCGGAGTCCTCGTCCTGGGTGCCGGTGCCTGGGCGGCCCGGTGCAGCCGGTCGCCCGCCGCCGACCCCACACCCCTCTCGTCGTCGCTCCTGTCCCCGGTCCAAGGAGGAAGCCGTGGCCATCGCTCCTGAACAGTCCGTCATCGTCGTCGGGGCCGGGCCCACGGGTCTCGCCCTGGCCTGTGAGCTGGCCGCCGCGGGCGTGTCCTGCACGGTCCTCGAACGCCGGCTCGCGCCGTCCACGCAGTCCCGCGCCATGGGCCTGTACAGCAGGACCATGGAAGTGCTCGATCTGCGCGGTCACGCCGACGCGCTGGTGGCCCTGGGCCGGCCGGTCAGCCGGATGGTGCCCGCGCGCGG
This sequence comes from Streptomyces sp. NPDC048415, assembly GCF_040651675.1. Taxonomy (NCBI): domain Bacteria; kingdom Bacillati; phylum Actinomycetota; class Actinomycetes; order Kitasatosporales; family Streptomycetaceae; genus Streptomyces; species Streptomyces sp. NPDC048415. The sequence goes on from NZ_JBEZKJ010000033.1 coordinate 71,427, forward strand.
GGCCCGCGTCGACTTCGCCGAACTCGACACCCGGTTCCCCTCCCTCAATGTCATCCCGCAGAGCCGTACCGAGGAGGTGCTGCAGCGGCGCGCCCTCGACCTCGGGGTCACCATCGAACGCGACGCCGAGGTGTTCGGTCTGGCGCAGGACGCTTCGGGTGTCACGCTCCAGGTGCGGACGGGCGGCGGTGAGTGGGAGGAGAGCGCCGACTTCGTCGTCGGCTGCGACGGCGCCCACAGCGTCGTACGCGGACTCGCCGGCATCGCCTTCCGCGGTCGTACGTACGACATCGCGCCGATCCTCGCCGATGTGCGGCTGCGCAAGCCGCCGCCGGACGATGTGCTGATCGTCTCCGGCGGCGGCGGGGTCATGGTGTCCGTGCCGTACGGCGACGGGCTGTACCGGATCGCGGTGGCGCGCCGGGACCGGCCGTGGACCCGGGAGCCGGTCACGCTGGACGAGCTGAGCGAGGTGCTCACACGGGCGCTGGGGTTCGATCCCGGGCCGTACGAGCCCGAGTGGCTGGCCCGGTTCAAGATCCATCAGCGCATCGCGGACCAGTACCGGACCGGGCGGGTGCTGCTGGCCGGGGACGCGGCGCATCTGCATTCGCCGCTCGGTGGGCAGGGGCTGAATCTCGGGATCCAGGACGCCGTGAATCTCGGCTGGAAGCTCGCCGCCGAGGTGCAGGGGTGGGCGCCGGCGGGGCTGCTCGACTCCTACGAGGTGGAGCGGCGTCCGCAGGCGGAGCGGATTCTGCGGGCTACCGACCGGGCGACGCGGCTGGCCACCACGCCGTCGGCCCGGGTGAGCGCGCTGCGTCGGGTCGTGCTGGCCAAGGCACTGTCGTATCGGCGGGTCCGGAAGGTCGCCGGGGAGGCGATCTCGGGGCTGTCGAACGGGTACGCGGGGCGTGGCGGCGCGCTGGGTCACCGTGCGGTGCGGGTGGGGCAGCGGGTGCCGGATCTGACTGTGCCTCGGGTCGGGGCGGGGCCGGTGCGGCTGTACTCGTTGATGCGGGACGGGCGGTTCGTGCTGCTCGATCTCGCGGAGGACGGGCGGTGTGCCGCGGTCACCGAGGCCTGGGGGTCTCGGGTGAGTCCGGTGCGGGTGGGTGCCGCGGTGCCTGAACTGCCGGGTGTGCGCGCGCTGTTGGTGCGGCCCGATGGTTACGCGGCCTGGGTCGACGGGGCTGCGGATCCGGACGGGTGCGAGGGGCGGGTCCGGCTGGCGTTGAACCAGTGGTGCGGTGTCGAGGGGCCGCTGCCTCAGACTCACCCGGAGAGCGGTGGTGAGGTGAGCGCGGTGCCGGGGCCGGCGGTGCCTGCCGAGCAGCCGTCCGCAGCCGTCGAACAGACATGAGGCCGTCTGGTTCCGGTTCGCCTGCCGCCCGGGGTGGGTCACGGCCGTGCGGCATCCGTCCTCGGTCCGGCACGGTCAGCCACCGAGGCACCGCTCGCGAGCGGAGCCCTGCCACAGCAACCGTCCTCGGTCCGGCACGGTCAGCCACCAACGCACCGGCTCGCCCCCGGCCCGCCACGGGACGGAGCCCTGCCACAGCAACCGTCCTCGGTCCGGCACGATCAGCCACCAACGCACCGGCCCGCCTCCCGGCCCCCCGCGGGACGGAGCCCTGCCACAGCAACCGTCCTCGGTCCGGCACGATCAGCCACCAACGCACCGGCTCGCCCCCCGCCCCGCCGCGGGACGGAGCCCTGCCACAGCAACCGTCCTCGGTCCGGCACGGTCAGCCACCAACACACCGGCTCGCCCCCCGCCCCGCCGCGGGACGGAGCCCTGCCACAGCAACCGTCCTCGATCCGGCACGGTCAGCCACCAACGCACCGGCTCGCCCCCCGGCCGTCGTGGGGCGGGGCCGTGCCGGAGCATCCGTCCTCGGTCTGGCGCGGAATCGGTCGGTTTTCGGGGAAGCCGTGTTGACGCGCCATCCGCTGCGGGCGGACGTTCCGGCACGTCCCCTTGCGTGCGTCGGCGGGTGCGGGTGCTTGGGGGCTCATGTGCACATGCGTTGGCGGGGAGGAGGGTGTTGTGGGGCAGGGTGTGACGTCCCGGTCGTTGCGTACGCGTGAGGCGATTCTGTGCGCGGCTCGGGTGCATTTCGCCGCTGACGGGTATCAGCGGGCGACCATACGGGCCATTGCCGCCACGGCGGACATCGATCCCTCCATGGTCATGCGCTATTTCGGGAACAAGGAGCGGCTGTTCGATGCCGCCCTCGATGTCGACCTGGGGCTGCCCGATCTGGCGGGGACGCCACTGGAGCGGCTGCCGCATGCCCTCATCGGGCATTTTCTGGCGCCGTGGGAGCAGGACGCGGCCGAGGGGTCGCTGCGGCTGCTGCTGCGTTCGGCGGCGACCAATGAGCGGGCGGCGGAGCGGTTGCGTGCGGTGCTGCATGAGCAGTTCACGAACAGTCTGACGGGGGTGTTGGGGGCCGAGCGGGCGGCTGCGGGGAGTGGGCTGGTCGCCGCCCAGTTGTTGGGGGTGGCGTTCGCCCGGTATCTGCTGCGTCTGCAGCCGATCGCCGGGTTGTCCGTGCAGGCCCTGGCCGATCTCGTCGCTCCGTCGATGCGGGCCGCGCTGGCCGGTCTTTGAGCATGCGCGCAGGGCGCCCGTTGCCGCGAGAGCGGCAACGGGCGCCATGATGTGTGTGCTATTCGCGCCAGCTCAGGGGTGAGCGGTAGGAGGCGCCGGGCAGGGGGCGTTCCCAGAGGGGTACGACGGTCGTCGGTGTGGATTCCTCCGTCGTGGTCGCGGCCCGGGCCAGCAGGACCGCGGTCAGGGCGGCCAGTTCCTCGGCGCGGATGTCGCCTCCCTTGACCACTCGGACCAGGGGCGGCGTTGCTTCGGTGGCTGTGGTCATGGTGCTCCTCACTGGGGCGGGTTGCCGTGTTTGCGGGCTGCCAGGTCGGCGTGTTTTGTGCGCAGCATGTGCAGGGACTCGATGAGGACATGGCGGGTGTCGGCCGGGTCGATGACGTCGTCGAGGAGGCCGCGTTCGGCGGCGTAGTACGGATGCATCAGCTCGGCCTGGTACTCCTTGACGAGCTGGCGGCGGGTGGCCTCGGGGTCGTCGGCCGACTGGATCCGGCGGCGGAAGATCACGTTGGCGGCGCCCTCCGCGCCCATCACCGCGATCTCGTTGGAGGGCCACGCGTACGAGAGGTCGGCGCCCACCGAGCGGGAGTCCATGACGATGTACGCGCCGCCGTAGGCCTTGCGCAGGATGAGGGAGATACGGGGGACGGTCGCGTTGCAGTAGGCGTAGAGGAGTTTGGCGCCGCGGCGGATGATGCCGTTGTGTTCCTGGTCGACGCCGGGCAGGAAGCCGGGGACGTCGACCAGCGTGACCAGCGGGATGTTGAACGCGTCGCACATCTGGACGAAGCGGGCCGCCTTCTCGCTGGCGTCGATGTCGAGGACGCCGGCCAGGACCATGGGCTGGTTGGCGACGATTCCCACGACCTGGCCGCCGAGCCGGGCGAGGGCGACGATCACGTTCGCCGCCCAGCGTTCGTGGACCTCCAGGTACTCGCCGTCGTCGACGATCTCCTCGATGACCTGTCGCATGTCGTACGGGCGGTGGCCGCCCGCGGGGACGAGGTCGAGGAGTCGTTCGCAGCGGCGGTCCGGCGGGTCCTCGGGGGGCGCTGCGGGGGCGGTCTCCCGGTTGTTCGGCGGGAGGAGGGAGAGGAGGTAGCGGACCTCCTCCAGGCAGGTTTCCTCGTCGTCGTACGCGAAGTGGGCCACGCCCGACACCTCCGCGTGCACGTCCGCGCCGCCCAGGCCGCCGAGTGTCACCTTCTCCCCGGTGACCGTCTCGACCACGTCGGGGCCGGTGATGAACATCTGCGAGGTCTCGCGGACCATGAACACGAAGTCGGTGAGTGCCGGGGAGTAGGCGGCCCCGCCGGCGCAGGGGCCGAGTATCACGCTGATCTGCGGAATCACCCCGGAGGCGCGGGCGTTGCGGCGGAAGATCCCGCCGTAGCCGGAGAGTGCGGTGACGCCCTCCTGGATACGGGCGCCCGCGCCGTCGTTGAGCGAGACGAGCGGGGCGCCGGCGGCGACGGCGCGGTCCATGATGCGGTGGATCTTCTCCGCGTGGGCCTCGCCGAGTGCGCCGCCGAAAATGCGGAAGTCATGGGCGTAGACGAAGACCGTGCGTCCGTGGACCGTGCCCCAGCCGGTGATCACGCCGTCGGTGTGGGGCCTGCGGTCTTCGAGACCGAATCCCGTGGCGCGGTGCCGGCGCAACGGCTCCACCTCGTTGAAGGAGCCTTCGTCCAGGAGGAGTTCGATGCGTTCGCGGGCCGTGAGTTTGCCCTTGGCGTGCTGGGAGGCGGTCGCCTTCTCGTCCGGCCCCCGCCGTACTTGTTCGCGGAGCCCGTGCAGCTGGGCGACGCGTGCCCTGATGTCGGGGGCGGCCGCTTCGCCGGCGGTCATGGCGCGAGCGGCGAGACGGGGTCGCCGGCCGTGAGGAGGTGCGGGACCGCGGGGTGCGCGGGGGCGGCCTCCTGGGTGTCCATCGACCAGTTGAGCAGTGCGATGCCCAGGCTCATCCCGCCGCCGAACGCGGCGAGGACGACCAGGTCACCGGGTGCCGCCGCTCCCCTGCGGTTCATCTCGGCGAGGGTGATCGGGACGGAGGCGGCGCCGGTGTTGGCGTAGCGCTCCAGGGTGAGGTGGAGGGCGGCCCGGTGCAGGCCGAGGTCGGGCCAGAGTTCGGCGAGCATGATGCCGTTCGCCTGGTGCGGGACGAAGTGCTGTACGGCGTCGGCGGGTACGGCCGCACGACGCAGCAGCCGGTCGATCTCGGGGGGCAGGGTGCGGGTGACGAAGTCGCGTACGCCCCTGCCGTCCATGCGGAAGTAGTGGTCGCCGTCGGTCAGCGTCTGGGGCGAGGGCGGGCGGCGGCTGCCTCCCGCGGTGACCTCGATCAGTCGGTGGGCGTCGCCGCGGGAGACCAGGGAGATCTCCCGCAGCCCGAGGCCCGGGGCGACTGGGCCGAGGACCGTCGCCCCGGCGCCGTCGCCGAAGAGGGCGGCCGTGCGGCGGTCGGTGTAGTCGAGGATGCGGGAGTAGATGTCGGCACCGATGACGAGGCCGTGGCGGGGTTCGCCGTCGGCGGCACCGCTCAGCAGCTTCTGCACGGTCTTGAGCGCGTAGACGAAGCCGCTGCACACCGCGTTGACGTCGAAGGCGGCGGCCCGGCCGGCCCCGATGCGGTGCTGGACGAGCGCGGCCGTGGCCGGCTGCGGATGGTCCGGGGTGGAGGTGGCGACCACGACGTAGGCGAGCTGATCGGCTGTCAGTCCCGCGCTTTTCAAGGCGCGTTGGGCCGCCTCGACGGCCAAATCCGAGGTGGCTTCGTGCGGCGCGGCGCGGCGCCGCTCACGGATGCCGGTCTTACGGACGATCCACTCGTCGGTCACGCCGGCGCCGCGCCCGATCTCCGCGTTGCTGATGATGGCCTCGGGCAGGTACGAGCCCACTCCGATGATGCCGATGGACTGCACGATTCCTCCTCGGGCAGCGGCGAGCCACGACTTAACTCACCAGGCGTTGAAATCATCGCAGAGCGGCTTGACAAATTCAACACCGAAAGAGTTCACTGAAGCGTGAATTAATCGGGCGGCGCCGCCCGACACGCCTCACACCAACGGGAGTTGCCGTCATGACCGTCACCAGCGCAGAGACCGTGGCCGAGACCCGGGCCGAGGCGACCCAGGCCCTGATCTCCGCAGGGCGCACCCTCTTCACGCAACTCGGCTACCGCCAGACCGACTTCACGGACCTGGCCGAAGCGGCAGGCCTGGAGGAGGAGTTCGCCCGCGGACTCCTTCCCGACAAGGCCGCGGTCTTCGACGCCCTGATAGAGCGGACCGTCAAGGTGGCCGGAATTCTCCGCCCCGCGGTGACCGAGGGAGTCGACGAGGACCTGCCCCTCCGCCTCGCTCGCACCTATCTGGCCCTGTGGGAGCCCAACGAGGAGGACTCCCCGATGGTCGAGCTGTACCGGGTCGCGCTGTCCGACAAGGACGCCTCCGCGATACTGCGCGAGCGCATCTCCAAGACCCTGAACGGTCAGGTCGACCAGGAACTGCCGAGCCCGGACGCGGAGCTGCGCACCGCGCTCTTCGGCGCCCAGTTGGGCGGAGTAGCCTTCGTGCGACACCTCCTGAGGGTGGACGCCGTCGCCGCGGCGGACCTGGAGACAGTGATCCGGGCCATCGCGCCGGGACTGCGGCAGACCATGCTGGAACCTGTCCGGTAGACCACGATGGAGGAAAGCAGCGGCTCCCCCGTCGTGCACCGGTGAGCGGGGGAACGGGTCCCCGGCTCGAGCGAAGCCGAGAGTGAGGGAGCGCGCAGCTGCAAAGCGGAGGAGGGAGTCGACGCGATGGGGGTCCCCGCGCGAGCGAAGCCGAGCGGCGCGATGGCGGTCCCCGCGCGAGCGAAGCCGACCGCGGGAGTGCGTGCCACACCCCGCGTCTGCGCCGTGATCGGCCGGACAGCGCCGGCAGAACAATCCGCCGCGGTCCCCGGCCGCGACCCTGCCGAAGACGGCAAGCACGTAGTCGGCAAGCACGTAGTCGGCGCCTCCTGGGGGGCGACAGCCCGCGGTGACCGCGAACCGCCGTGGCGGTGAACGACCCCCCGCCGGGAGCCGACGTTCACGCCAACCGCTCGACATCGTCAAGTAGTTGCTTTGCGCTACCTGTGGATGGAATTCCGGGGGCACCCCCTGCTAGGATGGTTTTCACTACTCAGTGAATTACCCGCTCACGGAACCCCCGAAGTGCAGTGATCCCATGACATCCAGTCTCGCAGACGGTTCGTCCACCCCCGCCCGCAAGTCCGGCTCTCCCCGACGGGCGTCCTCCCCGGCAGCGAAGAAGCCCCGTCCGGTGCGTGCGCGCAGCGGACGTAGGCCCGGCGACAGTGGCACGAGAGATCAGATCCTGGAGTCGGCGCTCCACCTCTTCGCCGACCGCGGCTACGCCAGGACGACCATCCGCGCGATCGCGGAGGACGCTCAGGTGGACCCGGCGCTGGTGCACCACTTCTTCGACAACAAGGAGGGGGTGTTCGACGCCGCGGTCAACTCGCCGCTCAGCGTCGCCTCCATCTTCGACGAGTTGCCTCCGTCCATGGAAGGCGATGGCACCTCCGAGGCCTCCTGGCTGGCCCGCACCTATCTGTCGTTCTGGGAGAGCGAGGAGACCCGTTACGGCATGACCGCCATCTACCGGGCGGGCCTCGCCGACAGCGCCACGTCCGACACGCTCCGCGCCCGCGTGGAGGAGAGCACCAAGAGGTGGGCGGCGAACTCCGGTTACAAGGACCGCCCCGACGCCGAGACCCGCGCGGCCCTGGCCTCGGGCCATCTGGTCGGACTCGCCGTCATGCGCTACGTGCTCCAGGTCCACCCACTGGCGTCGATGGAATTCGAGGAGTTCCTCGCCTGGGTCGTGCCGGCCCTGGAGCTGCGCCTGTCCAGCGAGCTGGAACCCCGCAGGGCACAGACGCAGGGCTGACCTCCCCCGAGGAGCCGTCGCCGGCGAGCGGGAGCCGGTGACTCCGGAGGGGAGTCACCGGCTCAGCCACCTTGCTGGTTCGGTCAGTTGGCAGGATCACCCGCGGTCCATGTCACTCCCACGGACGCCAGACGGCCCGTACGGCGATCAGGGACACCCCCGGACCCGCCGCCAGCAGCAGGCCGTGATCGCCTCCGGCGGGCGACTTCGCGAAGGTCCGCTCCAGCACATCGAGGACCGAGACCGAACCCACGTTGCCCAGCTCCTGCAACGAGTCGCGGGCGAGATCCACCATGCCGGGGCTGCAGCCGAGGCCGTTGACGACGGCGTCCAGGATCCTGGGACCGCCGGTGTGCGAGACCACGAACCGCGGCGCCGCATCCGTACCGGGCGGTGCGGTGCGCTCCAGCCAGTCCCGGAGAAGCGGCATCGCGCTCTCGACCACGTGCCGCAGCCTCGGCGAGTTGAAGGCGTGCAGCCCGTCGCCCTCCAGACGACTGCCCACGATGTCATGGCTGTGGGGGTGGACGTACTCCCAGGAGCCGGTGAGCTCCATGCCGCGCCCTTCCGCTTCGGTGCGTACCACACAGGCGCCGGCCGCGTCACCGAAGAGCCCTTTGAGGATCATGCCGTCCAGACCGGAGTCGCCCCGGTGCAGATAGTGGCTGAACACGTCGGAGCACACCACGAGGACGGTCGATCCCGGGTGGGCGGTCACCATCTCCATGGCGCGGGCCAGGGCGAACACCCCGCCCCCGCAGCCCACTTGAGCAACCGGTATTCGGCGAACGGACGGCGGCAGGTCGAGCCGCTCCATCAGGAACACGTCGAGCCCCGGCATCGTGTGACCGGTCGAGCTGAGGACGACCAGGCCGTCGATGTCGGTGACGTCCAGCCCCGCTTCGAAGAGGGCTCCGCGAGCGGCCTGCTCCGCCAGCTCCAGACTGTCCTGCAGATGCCTGCGGGTGCGCTCGGCGAGCGGGAGGGCGGGGTCGAACTGCTCCTCCAGCGGACGGGAGTACCAACGCGTACGTACCGTGGTGGACCGGATGACCCGGCCGGCCACGGCCAGGCCGGGGTGGTCGGGGTACAACTCCCCTATGCGGTCGAGTAGTTCATCGGTGGTCACCTGGTGGCGCGGCAGGGACACGACGGGAGCACTGACGACGGACATGGGACCTCCAGGAGCTCTCGGACAGATGCGAACGGAGAACGGGCCCGCTTCGAACGGCGAATCACCGCCTCGTCAACGGAGTGCGATGGCGACCGCCGGTACGTTCGACAGCTCTCGCAAAGGAAGTCTGAGCACGCGAAACACCCCCAGGTGCCTGACTCGTGCTCCCCCCGTTGGGAGCGCCGTACAGCGCGGAAGAAAGAACGTCGAGCTCGATGGCGCGTGACGATCAAGAGCGTGGTTCCCGGGCCACCCGCCCCGAGGGCGCGCTGCGAACGATGGGGGTGTCCGGGCTGAGCCCAGGACACGTCCGTCGGCGCTTCCCAAGGCCCGCAACGGGCCCGACGAGTGAAGCCAACGCGACCGTACGCCAGCCGAGTTGATGCCAGCAAGCCCCTATTTCAACAAGCGTGGAATCCACCGGACAACCGTCGCGCCTTCAACTTTTCACCACATGCAGCCTCTCGGCACGAGCTCTCGGGCGCAGAAATCAACAACCATTGAAATCATTGCGTGTTGAGTTTACTCTCGGTCTGTGCGAACCGTCCACGCCCACACCGAGGAAGGGCCGACCGCCATGCACGCACCGGCGCACCACCGCGCGGACACCGACCCCTGGGTGGAGCGCGCGGCCTGCCGTGATGCCGACCCCGAGACCTTCTTTCCGCCCGCCGGCGGCACGGACGACGAACGGGAGGCGGTGGCCAAGCGGTTGTGCGCCGGCTGCCCCGTCTCCCGGCAGTGCCTGCACGAGGCGCTCCGCAACGCGGAGAGCACCGGGATCTGGGGCGGGCTCACCGTCCGCGAACGCCGGGAGCTGCTCCGGGTCGCCGCGACCCTCGGCGCCATCAGCTCCGAGCTGGCCGCGTTCCTGGCGAACGGGGGCCGGCGCATCGATCCGCATCCGCGCCAGCGCCCGGCGTACGTGTGGTTCCTGCGCCGCCGCGGCTGGAGCCCGCAGCGGATCGCGGGCGCGCTGGGACTGACCTTCGGCCAGGTCCAACAGGCCTGGCGTACGGCCGAGTCGGCGTCCGCGTATGTCCGCGCCCCCGAGACCCGAGCCGCCGAGTCCCCTGCGCCGGGGCCCCGTATCCGCCCGACCGGAGCGCTCGCCGCCGACCGTGGCCGGGCCTCATGACCGCCCTCGCTCTCGCCGAGCCGCGCCGCCTGGCGCGCTCGGTGACCACCGACGACGGCGCCGAGATCGCCGTCTACGCACAGGGCGATCCCGACGCCCCGGCCACCGTCCTGCTGTGCCACGGCTGGACGATGTCCGCTCAGGACTGGCGACCGCACATCGACGCGCTGACCCGCCCCCGCCAGGGCTTTCCCGCGGTGCGCGCGGTCAGCTACGACCAGCGGGGCCACGGCCGCTCGACCCGGGGCGGCGCCGCGCTCGACATGGCGCTGCTCGGCCGTGACCTCGCCCGTGTGCTCACCGAGGCGACCCGGGACGACGCGTCCGTGGTCGTACTCGGCCACTCCATGGGCGGCATGGCCATCCAGCAGCTGGCCGCCCGCCAACCCGCCCTGTTCGGCGGACGGGTGACCGGCGTGGGCCTGATCTCGACCTGTCTGAACGAGGTCGCCGAGGGCCTGACCGTACCCGTCGACCGGCCCGGCGCGGCCGTACGACGGCTGTCCCGGGCCCGGCAGCGGGTCGCCGACGGGCTGCTGCGCTCGCCCCGCTCGGCCAGGACCGTGCACCGGCTGCTCACCGGGCCGCTGTCGCACCCCAACACCGCCCCGCTGTGGCGCGCGGTGCTCGGGACGGGACCGCACACCGAGACGGTGCGCGAGGGCGCCCGCGCCTTCCGGGACATCCCCGCGACGGCCATCGCCGAGTTCTACGCCGCCCTGACCACCCACGACTGCGCGGGCCGCCTCAGTGCGCTGGCCCGGGTGCCCACCCGGATCCTGGTCGGCGCGCTGGACTGTGTCACGCCGCCCGCGCAGGCCCGGCGGCTGGCCGAGGACATACCGGGCGCGGTGCTGCAGACCGTACCGGGCCAGGGACACGACCTGCCCTACGAGCGGCCCGTCCTCGTCGTGGAGACCGTGCACGCGCTGCTGCGCGAGATGCCCCGGCGCCTGTCCGAGAACCTCGCCCTGTCCGGCCCGGCGGCACGGTGAACCGCCCCGCGCCCACGGGCGAACCGCCTTCCCGCGCCGATGTTCTGACGGCTCGTCGGATCGTGGTCAAGGTGGGCTCCTCGTCCCTCACCACGGCCACCGGAGGCCTCGACTCGGACCGGGTGGACGCCCTCGTGGACGTCCTCGCGCGCACCCGGGCGACGGGCACGGAGATCGTTCTCGTCTCCTCGGGCGCGATCGCCGCGGGCCTCGCGCCGCTGGGCCTCACCGAGCGCCCGCGGGACCTGGCCAGGCAACAGGCGGCGGCCTGTGTCGGCCAGGGTCTGCTGGTCGCCCGCTACACCGCCTCCTTCGCCCGCTACGGACTGCGGGTCGGCCAGATCCTGCTGACCGCGGACGACATCAGCCGCCGTACGCACTACCGCAACGCCTACCGCGCGCTCGCCCAAGTGCTCTCCATGGGCGCGGTACCGGTGGTCAACGAGAACGACACGGTGGCCACGGCGGAGATCAGGTTCGGCGACAACGACCGGCTCGCCGCGCTGGTCGCGCATCTGGTCAGGGCCGACCTGCTGGTCCTGCTCTCGGACGTCGACGGCCTCTACGACGGCGATCCCGGCAAGCCCGGATCGCGACGGCTGCGGGAAGTCCGCGGACGTCAGGACCTCGCGGGCGTGGAGATCGGCAGCACCAGCGGCTCGGGGGTCGGCACCGGGGGCATGGTGACCAAGGTGGAGGCGGCCCGTATCGCCACCGACGCCGGCGTGTCCGTCGTCCTCACCGCCGCCCGGCATGCGGCGGACGCGCTGGCAGGACGGGAGACCGGTACGTTCTTCCACCGCACCGGGGAGCGGGCCGCCGACCATCTGCTCTGGCTGGAGCACGCCAGCAGCCCGCGCGGCGCGGTCCGGCTCACGGCGCACGCGGTGCGGACCGTCGCCCAGCGCCGCGGGCCGCTGCTCGCGGAGGGCGTGACCCGCGTCGACGGTGACTTCGTCGCCGGGGACCCGGTCGAACTGCTCGACGAGAGCGGTCGGGTGGTGGCCCGCGGCCTCATCGGCCTCGACGCGCGGGAACTGCCGCGGCTGCAGGGCCATTCAACGCGGGAGGTGGTCCACCAGGACGACCTGGTTCCCCTCGCCGGCGCCGCGCTCCCCGATCCTCCCACCGCGCTCGCACCGCCCCGCGTCCGGATCCGAATCCGCTCCGCGGAGGAGTACGCCCGCTCACGCCCATGACCGTGAGCGGGTGTGCGCCACCCCAGCGACCCGGCGCACACCTCCACGCACCCGCGGCCGCCCAGGCACGGAAGGGTCCGCCGGTGCATCGAATGCCCGTCGCTCACGGCAGCCAAGCTCCAGCGCCACAGAGAGGTCCAACGCCGGGACGGGCGGACGTACCGGCACGGACCCGACCCACACCCCCCGGACGGCGAGGCGAGACGCGCCGCACGGACCCGAGGCACCCGCACCCCGGCGGGCCCCTCGGCACCGGTGCCGACGAAACGTACGCGCGTGCACGACCGGGCACGCCGCGCGAGAAAGGAAGCCCGCGAAATGGACGATGTGCTGATCGTCGGTGCCGGCCCCGCGGGGCTGGTGACGGCGGCCGAGCTCGCGCTCGCGGGAGTGCGGTGCCGGATCCTGGAGCGCCGCGCCGAACGGTCCGGCCGGTCCCGCGCGTTCGGCCTGCACGCCCGCACTCTCGAGCTGCTGGACGCCAGGGGCCTGGCCGAGCCCCTGGTCGAGCGCGGCTACCGCTCCCCGGAGATCCGGCCGGACACCCGCCTGGTCGACCTGCACCAGCTCTCCATCCGCTTGTCGCCGCCGCTTCGGAACGCGTCGGCGCCGAGTCGGTGGCAGAGCTGCTGGAGCCGTGGTGCGGCACGCCGAAGGCGGCGGTCTTCCCTCGCGTTTGACCGCCGCCTTCCACCGGGGCCTTGTCGTGGGGGGGGGGGGGCGCCGGGGGGGGGCGGGGGGGGGGCCCGCCCCGCGCCCAG